>SKTN01000040.1 GCA_007117945.1 Nitriliruptoraceae bacterium
CAGCGCGCGGGAGAGCCGCTTTCGATCACGTGCCAGCGCCCGGACCCCGTGCCCGGCGGCGCGCAACCGCGCCACGAGATGCGAACCGACGAACCCCGACCCACCGGTCACGAGCACCGACATGGTGTCCTCCCTCCCGGCCGAACGCCGCGTCGTCCTCGGCGACACTCGCCCCCTGCGGCATCACGCGGCCACCGACCCGTGGCGCACGGTGCCCGGCACCGGCGCGGCGTGTCGACGTCGTCGCCGGCTCGTCAGGCTCGCTGCCCTGGAGGGTGGCCCGCGTCCACAGCGCAGCGACGATGTCGACCAGACCGAACGCCACAGCCAGCCAGGACCAGGACGACCAGACCGAGGATCCGGATCCACGGCTGATCGGTGGACGGGATGGACAACACCCCGAGCAGGACGTTGGGGACGACGATCAGGATCGTCCCGACACCGACGAGGGAGATGCCGAACAGCTGGACGGTGCGTGCAGCAGGTGACATGAGGTCCACCTCGTGCGTCCACGTTGCCGCGGAACCTCTCCCGGTCCTGCGGCAGGTGTGTCACGCATGCCGTAGGGCGCTGCCCTGGACGAGCTACCCGGTGCCTGCGACCAACCACCGCGGCAGCTACTGCTCCACGCCGGCGCCCTCCTCACCCTTCCGTGACCCCCCTCCACTCCGGGACGACCGGCGAGGTGTCAAGACCGCAGGCCGGCGGGTGCCCCCCGGGTGAGCATCACGCGCACCGCTGCCGTGGGGATGTGCTCGCGCGGTGCTGGATGGCTACGCGCCACTGCGGGAGGCACCGCGCCGCCCGCGACGTCGTCCTCGGAGCGAGGCAGCGCAGGGATCGCGGTGTCGAGCCGTTCGCGCAGCCGCGCGATGTTGGAGCGGAACACCTCGACGACCTGGTGTGCAGAGACCGGCTCGATCCCCTCGGCCGCGACCACACCGGCGTCGTAGTCGGTGACCAACGAGATGTTCACCACGGCCATCTCGAGCTCGCGCGCCAGCACTGCCTCGGGGTAGGCGGTCATGGTGATGACGTCCCATCCCATCTGGGTGGAGAACGCGGACTCGGCGCGCGTGGCGAAGCGAGGCCCCTCGATCACCACCACCACCCCACCGTCATGGACCGCGATGCCCCGCTCACGGGCAGCCGCCACCACGGTCGTACGCATCTGCGCGTCGTACGCCTCGGCGACACCGACGTGGGTCGCGACCGGACCATCGAAGTAGGTGTCCCCCCGGTCGCGGGTGCGGTCGACGATCTGATCGGCGACCACCATGTCGCTGGGGGAGATGTGCGCCTGCAGGCTGCCGGCCGCGCAGGGCAGCACGACATCGGTCGCCCCCAGCTGCTGCATCTCCCACAGGTTGGCCCGGTAGTTGACCCGGTGGGCCGGCAGCTCGTGGTGCTCGCCGTACCGGGGCATGCACCCGACGCGGCAGTCGCCGATCATCCCGACGGCAACCGGTGCGGAGGGAGGGCCGTAGGGCGTGTCGATGCGGACCCGCTCGGCCGGGTCGGTGAGCAGCCGCGTCGTCTCAGCGGTGTTCGGGGTTGGGGGCGTCGAACCGGCAGCCGGCGTCCCAGGCAGCGCGTTGGTTGCCGTGTGCGGGGAAGCCGCCGGCGTCCTTGAGCCACCGGGCGGCGTGCAGCAGGTTCCAGGTCATGAAGCTCGTGTTGCGGTTGGTGAAGTCGTTGTCCGGCCCGCCCGAACCCTCGTCGGCGTAGGACGGACCCGGGCCCGCCTCACCCAACCACGCGGCATCAGCCTGCGGTGGGATGACGTAGCCCAGGTGCTGCAAGCTGTAAAGCAGGTTCATCGCGCAGTGCTTCGCGCCATCCTCGTTGCCGGTGACGATCACCCCGGCCGTGCGGCCGTAGTAGGCGTACTGGCCGGCGTCGTTGAGCTGTCCGGAGTTGCCGTAGAGCCGCTCGACCACGCGTGTGGCGACCGAGGACTTCTCACCCAGCCAGATCGGGGTGAGCAGCACCAGGATGTCAGCGGCCATCACCCGCTCGAACAGCGCCGGCCAGTCATCGCGCTCGGCGCCGTGTGCGGTCATGTCCGGGTAGACCCCGGGGGCGAGGTGGTGGTCGACCGCACGGATCTGGTCGACCTCGACGCCGTTGGCCCGCAGGAGGGCGATCGAGCGGTCCGCCAGTGCCTGGGTGTGGGATGGCTCCGGTGACGGTTTCAGGGTGCAGTTGATGAACAGCGCGCGCAGGTCGTCGTAGACGGCCGGTGCGTCATGACATCGTTGCTGATCCTGTTCGGACAGTGCGCTCATGGCTCGCTCCTTGGCAGGTCGGGAAGGGAAGGGACGGGCCCGGTCACCGGCCCGCTCGTGCCCTCACGGCTCGACCCGCACGTCTGACCCGAAGGCGATGTGCCCGGCGATCTCCCTGGCGGCCTCCTTCGGTTCCGGATAGCGCCAACCGGCCGCAGGGTTGACCTCGCCGTCGACGACGAGGTCCACGTACGACGCCCGGCCCTTCCACGGACACACGCTGGTCCGCTCCGCCACCTGCAGGTAGTGGTCGTTCACGCTCTCGGGTGGGAAGTAGTGGTTGCCCTCCACGATCACCGTGTGGTCGGCGTCGGCGATGACCACGTCGTTCCAGACCGCTCTCGGCATGGGGCACTCCTGTCGTGTCGGGATCGGTGGATCGGTGTGTGGATGCGCACGTCCAGCAGCTACGAAGCCCAGTTACGGACGTCCACCGGCAGTGAACCCCGCTCCTCGGGGCCCGCTTCCCTGCATCCTCCCGCCTCCGAGCCCGCGGCGCACACCGTCTCGCCCGCACCGGGTCCTTGACGGGGGGCTGGCAGGAGCTCTGCCGGTTGCCCCACCGATCGCCGAGCGCGGCGCGAGCACGAGGGGACGTCGATGCCAGCAACGGCTCGTGAGCGCCTACGCGGAGAAC
>SKTN01000361.1 GCA_007117945.1 Nitriliruptoraceae bacterium
GCGGCAGATCCACCACCACCGAGGTCCCCGGGCCATCGCCGATCCAGGCCCGGCCACCGTGGAGGCGGGCGGACGCCGCCACCGCCCCCAACCCGACACCGGTGCCGGGCCGGGGGCGGTCGCGAGGCAGGCGCACGACGGGCTCGAACCCCCGCTGGCGATCGGGCTCGGGGAGCCCGCGCCTGTGGTCGGCCACCGTTGCGCGCACCAGCACCGTCAGATCCGTCGCCGTCGGGTGCAGCCGCAGGGTGCCGCGCGCGGCCCCTCACTCACCGGGGAGGGTCGAAGGGCGGTGCCACATCAGGGTCGATAGCCGCACCCCCGGCGTCCTGCCCCTCGCCGTGCCCGTGACCCGGGCCCTGTCCGTGGTGGTGGTGACCACCCGGCTCGTTGTGGGTGTCGACGTAGGCCTCAGGGGCCCGTTCGCCCGGTGCCGGCTCGTGCACCAGCCCGCCGCTGCCGGGCTCGTAGCGATCGACACCTGGCAGGCTGTGGAGCTGCCCGCTGGCGACGAACCGGGGCAGGTCCACCCCGATCTGCTCGGGATCGCGCTGGCGGACGATGCGCGGTCCCGAGGGGCGCTCGGCCGCCAGGTCACGCTCCTCCACCTCGACGGGGCTGCCCGTGGCGTCGAACAGCAGCAGCACCACGGGGTGCTCGGGCAGCTGCGCCTGCTGGCGCACCACCACCGCGAGCTCCCCGCTGGACAGCTCCACCAGCGAACCCACGGGGAAGCGGCCGAGCAGTCCCTGGAAGGCCGCGACGGCGTGGGGATCGAGGCCCGTGCCCGCGGAGGACGCCAGCAGCTGCAGCGCGTCGTGGCGCCCCAGGGGCTGGCGGTAGGAACGCTTCGAGGTCACGGCGTCGAAGCAGTCGGCCACCGCCACCAGCCGGCTCGGGACCGAGGGGCGGTGGTCGTGGAGCTCGGGATAGCCCGACCGGTCGTAGGCGGCGTGGTGCTCCAGCAGCACCGCCGAGGCCGGGTGCACCAGCCCCGCGCCCGTGGCCAGCAGCATGCCGGCCCCGTCCACGGGATGGCGCTGGATCAGCCGCCACTGCTCCTCGTCGAGCCGCCCCGTCCCGGCCAGGATCTCCGCCGGCACGAACGCCTTGCCGATGTCGTGGAGCAGCCCGCCGAGCCCGAGGACCAGCACCTGGTCCCGACGCAGCCCGATGGCCTGGCCCAGCGCCACCGACAGCAGGCACACGTTGACCATGTGGAAGTAGGTGTACTCGTCGTAGGACTTCACGGCGCTGAGCAGCAGTCCGTAGCCGGGGTCCTCGCTGACCTGGTCGTACAGCTGCTCCACCACACCCTGGGTGGCGGCGAGGTCGAGGGGTTCGCCGGCCAGCGCCCGGCTGGAGGCCTGCCGGAGCGCGGTGACCCCGGCAGCGTAGGCGCGGCGGAGCTCCCCCATCCGCTGCTCCCAGGGTTCCTCGTCGCGGACCACGGGACGGACCAGGTTCACCCGCAGTCCCCCGAGCTCCGGACGCAGGGGCGCGCGATCGCGGGTCACCTCCGCGAGCGCATCCACGTCCTCCACCCGCAGGCCCGAGGTGAAGGTGATCGACTCCACCCCCGCCGCCGCCAGCGCCTGCGCGAAGCGGCCCAGGGCCAGGGACTCCCGGGGCAGCAGGACGGTGCCGAGGTAGAAGCCGCCGCGGGCCACGAACACGGTGGGCTCCTGCCCCCCGGCACCGGCGATCAGTGCCGCCCCGGCGCTGACCACGGACCGGGCGTGATCGAGGCGCTCAGGGTGGCCCACGGGGTAGAGCCCCGCGGACTGGTGCGCTGCGGCCAGGGCCCTGATCACCTGGCCGGCGGTCGTCAGTTGCGCCTCGGAGCGCATCGTCACCCCCCTGCGAGCCTACGGGCCCGGCGACGCAGGCCGCCGGGCAGCGGGGAGCTGCCACGCTCGCCGAGGCGGCGCAGGAGGTCACGGCTGGCGGGGGCCTGCCCCGCGGCCAGTACCTCCAGCCCCCGGCGCTGCACGGCACGCTGCCTCGACCGGGCGATGATCCCGCCGATCACCGGGGCCGCACGGGCCGGATCGATCCCGGTGAGCGCGTCGAGCACCTCGAGCTGCAGCTCGACGTCACGGTGTTGGGCGATCCGCCCCAGGGTGCTGGCCACCCCCGGCGCGGTCACCCCCGCCAGCGTGGCGACCACCTGGCGTCGGGCCTCGGCCGAGCGGGGTGCCACCGCCTCGCCGACAGCATCGAGGTGGTCCCCGACGAGCGCGGTGAGGACCCGACGCGCGGTGCGGCGCACCCCGTCCGGCCGGTAGGGCTCCAGGGCGGCCACCAGTGGGGCGATCGCGGAGCGACCGAAGGGCTCGAGCAGGGCCCTGACAGCGCCGGGATCGGCATCCAGGGCCGCCACCACCACCTCGACGTCCATGACCCGTGGGATCACCTCCTCGAGCTGCCGGGCGATCGCCGGCTCGACGAGGGCGGCGCCGCGTCGCCAGGCGTCCAGGAGCTGCTGCACCTCCCCCACGCGCCCCTCGGCCACGTCGGTACGCAGCTGCCGCTCCATCGCCGCGCACAGCCCCAGCAGGTGCTCCTCCCGAGGGCGGTTGCGGAGCAGGTCGACCAGGGTCGTCGCCGCGATCGCCCGGCCGGCAGCCGCGTCGCCGGGGAAGGCCACCGCCAGGGGGTGGGTGCTGGGTCCACCCGGCAGCCGGGCGCCACCGGGAAGGACCAGGTCCTCCACGGCGACGGGTTCGGCGACGGTGGCCTCCGCGGCGATGAGTTCGTCGTAGCCCGCGGCGAGCTCATCGCCGTACTCGACGGCCACCAGGTCACGATCACCCCCGGCCTGCGAGGGTGGACCCGGGGCGCCGGCCACAGGGTCCCCGGGGTCCGCACCCGGCGCGCTCCCGGCCCCGTCCTCGCTGCGGTTGCGGGACAGGCGCCGCTCCAGCACCAGACGGGACAGGTTGGCGTGGCGCTGGCCGCGGGCCATCACCTCGGTGGCCAGGGGGCGCGGATCCACGCCTTCGTGCCGCGCCACCCGCACGATCAGGTCCGCGAGGGCGACATCGGTGAGGTGGCTGAGGGCGTGCTCCGCGAAGGCGTCGTCCGCGGCGCCGTCCAGCAGCATCCGCTCGAAGCGGGGCTGTTCCACCGGTGGCAACGCCGCTGCGAGGACCGCCACCTCCCGGTAGAAGGGCGAGCGTGCCGCCGTGCGCTCCGGGAGCCGTGCGGCGACACCCCGTAGCTTCTCGAACAGCACCCCCGCGTCCTGCTCCGGCAGCATCTCCAGCGCCAGCGCGAGGTCCGCAGGGCCCTGCTCCTCGACCTCGGTGTCACCGGTCACCAGCAGCTGCTCGGTCGCCTCCTCCCCTGAGCTGGGGTCGGGAACGTCCTCGCTGGTGGTCACGGAGCGCACGCCGGCAGCCTCGAGGCGGGGCTGCACGCCGCCGGCCACCTCGACGGCGTGGGGTTCCTCGCTGAGCGCGGCGAACAGCGCCGCGAGCTCGGCGGGGCGCGGGACAGCCGCGATCCGCAGGTGCTCGACGCGACGCTCGAACAGGGCAGCGGCGAGTCGATCGAGGTGCTCCCCGCGGGGTGCTCCGGGGAAGGTGCCACCCGCGACCGTCACCTCGCAGCCGCCGGTGGCCAGGGCGGCCTCGACCGCCGCGGCGATGCGCTGGGCCGCCTCCGCAACGGCAGCGACCTCACCGCCGTCGTAGAGCCGGTACACCCCCAGCCCCGTGGCCAGCTGCCGCAGGACGGCGACCACCTCCGGCGTGACGGGTGACGGCTCCGGAGCCTGCTCCTCGTGGCTGGCCATCGTCGCGTCCGCATCCCGATCCGAGGTACCCGCTCCACCCGCCGTGGCCATCGCTACGACGGCATCGTGGGCCCCCTAGGCTCCCACGATCCGTGCCCGCCGGCCCGTCGTCCCCTCCCACGATAGTGAGGCGCCCGATGCCCGCACCAGGGGGTGAGCCCACCGGCGATGCCACGTCGGGGAGCCCGCACGGCGGTCGGCGACCGCGCCGGTGGGGGCGCGCCAGCGGGATGGACGGGCGGTACTGGCGCCTGTGGGGCGCGGTCGCCAGCTCCAACCTCGGTGACGGCCTGGTATCGCTGGCCCTGCCCTGGTTGGCGTCGCTCCTGACCCGCGACGCCCTGGCGATCGCCGGCGTTGCCCTGGCCAGCCGTCTGCCGTGGTTGGTGTTCTCCCTCCAGGCCGGTGTGCTCAGCGACCGCTTCGATCGCCGTCGCCTGATGGTCGTGGCCAACACCCTGCGGGCGGTGATCGCCGCCGGCCTGACGGGCGCGATCCTGCTCGACGTCGCCACCCTGCCGCTGCTCTACGCCGCGGCCTTCGGGCTGGGGATGTGCGAGGTGGTCTTCGACAACACCTCGCAGGCCCTGCTGCCCTCCCTGGTGGCGCGGCAGCACCTCGAGCGTGCCAACGGCAACCTCATGGGCGCGCAGATGGTGATCGCCGACTTCGTCGCCCGTCCGGTGGCCGGTGCCCTGGTCGGTGTCGCCCTCTCCCTGCCCTTCGCGATCGATGCGGTCACCGCGGCCGTGTCCGCCGCGTTGATCGCCACGATCCCGGGGTCCTACCGGACGACACCCACCGGGGACCAGGCGCGGCCACGGATGCGCTCCCAGATCGCCGAGGGCCTGCGGTGGCTGTGGCGCCACCGACTGCTCCGGGTGCTCGCCCTGGCGCTGGCGGCGATGAACGCGGTCACCGCGGCGACGATGGCGACCTTCGTGCTCTTCGCCCAGGAGCTGCTGCTGCTCGACGGGTTGGGCTTCGGCCTGCTGCTGGCAACCGGCAGCCTCGGCGGCCTGCTCGGCAGCGTCCTGGCCCCCAACGTCGTCACGCGGCTGGGGAGCGCCCGCTCCCTGCTGCTGACCGTGGCCGCCCCCATCGTCGGTTTCGCCGTGCTCGCGATGACCTCCTCACCGGTGCTGGCCGGGGTGGCCTTCGCGGCCTACTCCTTCACGGCGGTGACCTGGAACGTGGTCACGGTGTCCCTGCGCCAGACGCTGATCCCCGACGCGATGCTCGGGCGGGTCAACAGCGTGTACCGCTTCTTCGGGTGGGGGATGATGCCCATCGGGACCCTGCTGGGTGGGGGCCTGGTCCGCCTGGTGGAGGAGGCGGCGAGCCGCCCGGCCGGCCTGCGTGCTCCCTTCGTGCTGGCGGCAGCGGTCCACGTGGTCCTCCTGGCCACGGCCTCGCCACGCCTGACCCAGGCCGCCATCGATGCGGCCAAGGCGGACGCACCCTCCGCGTGAGCTCCGGCCACCCGGCGTCGGGATCGTCACCGGTGTGCAGGCGCACGGCACGGTCCACCCCTCGGGTGGACGCGCAGCGCCACAGGTAGGCTGCCGCGTCCTCCCGAGCCACCTCGGCTCCTGCCGCGCCCGGCTGCACCTCCTCCCGGCGCCTCCACCCGCCTCCCACATCCTCGGTGTCACTGTGCCTGCTTCCCCGACGGCGGTCCGCTCGGACCTGCGCAACGTCGCCATCATCGCCCACGTCGACCACGGCAAGACCACCCTGGTCGACGCCATGTTGTGGCAGTCCGGGGCGTTCCGCGCCAACCAGGACGTCGCCGAACGGGTGATGGACTCCGGTGACCTCGAGCGCGAACGCGGCATCACCATCCTCGCCAAGAACACCGCCGTGGTGGTACCGCGGGCCGGCCACGAGGACGTCACCGTCAACGTGGTCGACACCCCCGGGCACGCCGACTTCGGTGGCGAGGTGGAGCGGGCCCTGGCCATGGTGGACGCCGCGCTGCTGCTGATCGATGCGAGCGAGGGGCCACTGCCCCAGACCCGCTTCGTGCTGCGCAAGGCCCTGGAGGGTGGGCTGCCCGTGATCGTGGTGGTCAACAAGATCGATCGCCCTGACGCACGTATCGCCGAGGTGGTCGACGAGGCCTTCAGCCTCCTGATCGACCTCGGCGCCGACGACGCGCAGGTCGACCTGCCCGTGCTCTACACCAACGCGCGCGACGGCACGGCCACCCTGGACCCCGAGGTGCCCGGCAGCGACCTCACCCCGCTGTTCGACACGATCCTCTCCCACGTCCCCGCCCCCACCTACATCGCCGACCACCCCTTCCAGGCCCTGGTCACCAACCTGGACGCCTCGCCCTACCTCGGACGCCTGGCCCTGTGCCGGGTCAAGAACGGGTCGGTGCGCCGCGGCGAGACGGTGGCCTGGTGCCGCGCGGACGGCACGGTGGAGCGGGTCAAGCTCTCCGAGCTGTACCTCACCGAGGCGCTGGACCGCGTGCAGGCCGACGCTGCGGGTCCCGGTGACCTCATCGCCGTGGCCGGCATCGACGAGGTGACCATCGGCGACACCCTGGCCGCCGTGGACGATCCCCGGCCGCTGCCGCGGTTGACCGTGGACGAGCCCAGCCTCGGGATGACCCTGGGGGTCAACACCTCACCCCTGGCCGGCCGTGACGGCAAGCAGCTCACCGCCCGGCTGATCCAGGCCCGTCTCGAGCAGGAACTGGTCGGCAACGTGTCCCTGCGCGTGCTGCCGACGGAGCGACCCGACACCTGGGAGGTGCAGGGCCGGGGCGAGCTGCAGCTCGCGGTGCTGGTGGAGACGATGCGGCGCGAGGGCTTCGAGCTGACCGTCGGCAAGCCGCGGGTGGTGACCCGCGAGGTGGACGGGCAGATCCAGGAGCCCTTCGAACACCTGTCGATCGACGTGCCCGAGGACTACGTCGGCGTGGTCAGTCAGCTGCTGGGCCTGCGCAAGGGTCGCATGCAGCAGATGGTCAACCACTCGACGGGCTGGGTCCGCCTGGAGTACCGCGTGCCCGCGCGGGGCCTGATCGGGTTCCGCACGGAGTTCCTCACCGAGACCCGGGGCACGGGCATCCTGCACCACGTCTTCGACGGCTACGAGCCGTGGCAGGGCGAGCTGCGCACCCGTCCCAACGGCTCCCTGGTCGCCGACCGGGCGGGGCAGGCCACCCAGTTCGCCCTCCTCAACCTCCAGGAGCGCGGGCAGCTGTTCATCGGCCCCGGCGCCGAGGTCTACGCCGGCATGATCGTCGGCGAAAACGCCCGGTCGGAGGACATGGACATCAACCCCGCCAAGGAGAAGAAGCTGTCCAACGTCCGCTCGGCCACGGGGGACGAACTGGTCCGCCTCGCACCGCCACGCCTGCTGTCACTGGACCAGGCGCTGGAGTTCATCCGCGAGGACGAGGCGGTGGAGGTCACCCCCGCCAGCGTCCGTCTGCGCAAGCGTGAGCTCGACCCGGCGATCCGGGCCCGCGCGGCCAAGCGCGCCAAGCACGGCGGCGCACCCGCCTGAGGCGCCACGGCAGCGAGGAGCGAGGTGACCGAGGGCTGCGACGACACCGACGACACCGGGGCCAGCGGCGCCCGCCCGGCCGGGCCACCCCGCTCCGGCGTCGGCGAGGTGCGGCCGCTCCGTAGCGACGATGTCGAGGCCGCCGCCCGGCTGCTGGCGCGGGCCTTCGTCCAGGACCCGATCGCCGCGGCGGCACTGCCCGACCCGGGGGATCGCCAGCGGGTACTGGCGCGGTTCATGGCCCACGAGGTCCGCACCGCGCTGCCGTCGGCCACCGTGGAAGGCATCGAGGTGGCGGGCGAGCTGGCGGGGGTCGCCCTGTGGTACCCGCCCGAGGCCACACCACGCTCCCTGCCCGCGACCCTGCGGCTGGCGCGGGAACTGGTGGAGGAGGTCCCCACGCTGCTGCCGGCGGCACCGCGCCTCCTCGGCACCCTGGCGCGCGACCTCACCGCGCTCAGCCGGCAGGTCACCCAGCGCCAGGGCGCCTTCCAACGCGCCGGCCAGCCACCGGCCACCTACCTGGCGCTGCTGGCCACCGACCCCGAACACCGCGGACGGGGGCTGGCTCGACGCCTCCTCGAGCCCACCCTGGGCACCTGCGACGCGGACGGGGTGGCGGTGTGGCTGCACACCACCGACCCCGTGAACCTCGGCTTCTACGCCCGCTTCGGCTTCCGCTGCCTGGAACGCATCCCCGGTGGCCGGGCGATCGCGGACCTGTGGGTCCTGCGACGTGAGCCCCGGACCTAGCGCTCGGCCTGCTCGTGGGTGCGATCGGCGAACAACACCCGGTTGACGACGGCCAACCCACCGGCCAGACCGGCGGCGATCAGGGTGAGCCACAGCAGGCCGGTGAGGCTGTCCAGCAGCGCACGGAACCACACCATCGCCACGCCGAGCACCACCATCAGGGCGCCACCGATGAGCTTCAGCAGCCGGCCGTGCCGCTCCTCGAACCGGCTGATCCGCATCGTGGCGACGACCACCCCGAACAGGATCAGTTCCAGCCCGACGTAGATGAACAGGTACAGGGCGAGCAGGCTCGCGAAGGTGGGACCCTGGGTCACGCCCATGGTCTGCAGGGTGCCGGTCCACACCACGGGGAAGCCCATCGTGCAGGGCAGCTCGATCACGGCCACGCCCGCAGCCAGCACGACGGTGGTACCGAGCACCGCGGGCAGGGGCCGCTGCTCGTCGCGGATCGCGCGGCCACCGCGGTAGATGCGCGGCTTGAAGCGGTCCGGGATGGTGAAGGACAGGCCCTGCTTGTAGGCGAAGTAGTCCTTGATGTTGACGATGCCGAACAGCAGGGCGATCGCGCCCACCACCCAGCCAATCACCGCGATGTTGGCGAGCAGGCCCACCACGGTGAACACCCCGACGATGAAGGCCCCGTAGATCAGCCCGGTCACGGTCAGGAAGGTCACCCCCACCGCGATGACGCGGGCCCGCGACGCCCCGACGTTGAGCACCATCGCGAGCAGGACGGCGAGCACCCACAGCGAGCACGGGTTGAAGCCGTCCACGAAGGCGATCAGCGCGGTCACCCCGACCGCGGAACGACCGGCGAGGTCCACCTCGCCGACGACCGGCAGGTTGATGGAGGTGTCGCCCACCTCGGTCACGTCCGTGGTGTCGCCCGCCACCTCGCCCAGGGCCGGATCCGCCGCCTGCTGGCCCGCGACCGCGTCGCTGGTGACCAGGGTGTGCACCGCGCGGGTGATCTCCCGGGACACCTGGTCGTTGAACCCGACCCAGACCCGCTCACCGACGACCGTGGTGGGCACGCCCGAGGCCCTGTGCCCCCGGGCGAGCAGCTCCTCCTCCCAACGGGCGTGGGCCTCGGGCTCGGCGACCTCGTGGCGGACCACCTCGAGGGGCTCGCCGAAGGTCTCCTCCAGATCCTCGAGGTAGACCTCCATCTCCTGGCAGAAGGGACAGGTCGCCGTACCGAAGTACAACAGCTCGACCCGGCCGTCGTCGGTGACGGCACCGGCGAGTTCCTCGTCCACCTCGCCGGCCGCCAGCTGCGGGCCGTCGGTGGCCTGCCCCCGCTCCCCGGCCGCAGCCACACCGGCGGTCACCAGCGGCGCGATCACCAGGGTGAGCGCGACGCTGATCAGCAGCAGGACACGCAGGCGCAGATCGAGCCACCGACGCGGGAACAGTACGGACACGGCAACCTCCCGACCGCGTCAGGGTGGCGCGTGGCAGGCCATGACGACGCAGGCGAGGGTCCCTGCCGGGGAGGGCCGAGCGTCCCCTCCTGCCGCGGGTCGGCAGGTCGTGGATCGCGCTCAGGCCGCGCCGATGCGGACCGGGCCGGTGGGTCAGTAGCTGCCGGCGACGTAGGCCTTGAGCTGTTCCGCGGTCTCCGAGAGGTCATCGATCCGCGAGCGCACGACGTCGCCGACGGAGACGATGCCGAGCAGTTCCTGCTCCACGATCACCGGCACGTGGCGGTGGCGGCCCCGGGTCATCAGCGCCGCGACGTCGTCGACCCGGTCCTCGGGGGCACAGGCGGGCAGGTCCGTGCTCATCACCTCGGTGGCGGCGGCCTCCAGCACCGGTGGCCCCGACCGGCCGAGGGCGTGCACCACGTCCCGTTCGCTGACCAGCCCCTGGAACCGATCGGCGTCGTCGACGACCACCACCGCCCCGATCCCGTGGCGGGTGAGCAGGGCGATCACCTCGACCAGGCGCGCGGTGGCGCCGACGGTGACCACCTCGTGGCCCTTGTGGGCGAGGATGTCCGCGATCCTGACCGACATGACCGACCTCCGCTCCCAGGGACTCCCGTGCCGGGGCGATCGTTGCACGACGACGCCGTTGCGTCCACCAACCTGGCGCGACCGGGCCGGGGTGGGGAGCCGGGGCCGGACGGACGCGGGGCCTGGGGAACCGTGGTCGGGCGAACGGGGGGCGCGATCAGCCGCCGTCGATGCCGCGCACCACCACCACCGGGCAGGGAGCGTGCTGGACGCACTGCTGGGACACCGAGCCGAGGAGCAACCCGCGGAAGCCTCCGCGCCCCCGGGAGCCCACCACCAGCAGCTCAGCGCCACGGGAGCTGCGGATCAGTACCTCGGCGGGACGCCCACCGGCGATCACCTCGGTGGTGATCGCCACATCCCCGTGGGGGGTGTCCGATGCCGCGCGTGCGGCTCGTACCAGGTCCGAGAGCATCGCCTCGGCGTGCTCCTGCGCCACTCGGTGGCGCTCCTCACGCCAGCGGGCCTCGGCCTCGGTGAGGTGCGCAGCGATCTTGGCATCGGGGGCGTAGGCGTAGGAGCCAGAGTAGGGGTTGACCCCGGACTCCACCTCGTAGGTGGTGATCAGGTGGAGGGTGTCGCCGGTGCGCGCCGCCTGCCGGTACGCCCAGGCGAGCGCATCGTGCGCTGCGGAGGACCCGTCGACACCGACGACGATGCGTCCGGCCCGTGGGGTGTCTGCTGCCATGCTCCACTCCTGTCCACGATCGGACTCCGACCACCCCGGGCGGTGGCGGACTCCCGTCCTGTGGACACCAGGGTCGCACGGAACGCGGCGTGGCCGCTACGGGCGGTGGTCCCGTGGACGCACGGCCGGTCGGGATCCTCGCTGCGGTCC
>SKTN01000028.1 GCA_007117945.1 Nitriliruptoraceae bacterium
CCCGTCGTGCCCGCGCCGCGCCACCTCGATGCGGACCTCCACGCGCGCGCCCGCACCTCCTGGAAGGCACCCCGATGGCCTCGACCTGCCAGCTCTGTGACAAGAAGCCGTGGTACGGCAAGCAGGTGTCCCACTCGCACCGGCGTTCCAGCAAGCGGTGGGACCCCAACATCCAGCGGGTCAAGGCCTTCGTGGACGGACGCACCGTGAAGCTGGACGTGTGCACCTCCTGCATCAAGGCGGGCAAGGTCACGCGCCCGCCGATGAAGGCCTGAGCGCACCCGTCCCGCCGCAGGCCCCTACCGCAGGCCGCGGCCCTGCTCTACCGTGACCTCGCTGCCCCGGTGCGAGGACACGTCATGGTGTCGGCCTACATCCTGATCCAGACCGAGCTCGGCGCTGCGGCGTCCGTCGCCGAGGAAGCTGCCGAGATCCCCGGCGTGATCGCCGCCGACGACGTGACCGGCCCCTACGACGTGATCGTGCGCGCCGAGGCCGCCAACGTCGACGAGCTGGGGCGTCTGGTGGTCTCCGCCCTGCAGGGCATCTCCGGGATCACCCGGACGCTGACCTGCCCGGTGATCAAGCTGTGACCGCTGCCGTCACTCCGCTCGCGCGGAGGCCAGCAGCCGGTCGACCAGCTCCGGATAGGTGACGCCCTCCGCGGCCCACAACCTCGGGAACATCGAGGCGGGCGTGAAGCCCGGGATGGTGTTGATCTCGTTGACCACGAGCGCCCCGTCGGCGTCGAGGAACAGGTCCACCCTGGCCAGCCCCCGGCAGCCGATCGCGCGGTAGGCGCGACGGGCCAGAGCCATGCACCGCTGGACCACGTCCTCGGACACCTCGGCGGGGACCCGCAGCTCGGAGGCGTCGAGGTACTTGGCCTCGAAGTCGTAGAACTCGTGGCTCGGCAGGATCTCGCCCGGACGGGTCACCTCGATGTCGGCGTCGCCGAGCACCCCGACCTCCAGCTCACGGGCCCCGACCACCCCCTCCTCGACCACGACCACGTCGTCGTAGCGCAAGGCCTCGGTCATCGCGGCGTCCAGCTCACCGATCGCGCTGACCTTGCTGATGCCGATCGAGGAGCCCTGGCGCGCCGGCTTGGTGAACCACGGCAGGGGGAGGCGGTCGAGCAGTTCGGTCAGCACGTCGTCGGCCGCGGTGCCCCACCGGCTGCGGTGGACGGTGAGGTAGCCGAGCTGGGGCAGGGCAGCCGCGGCGAAGGCGGCCTTCATCGCACCCTTGTCGATCCCGATGGAGGAGGCGGTGACGTCCGAGCCGACGTAGGGCAGCCCGACGGTGGCGAGCATCCCCTGCACCGTGCCGTCCTCACCCCAGGGGCCGTGGAGGACGGGGAAGGCCACGTCGATCGCGCCGACCGTGGCCACCCGCCCACCGGCATCATCGAGGTGGACGAGCATCGGGCCCTGCCGGGTCCCCACCAGCGCCGCCGTGGGGCCGTCGTCGTCCACCTCGGGCAGGGCACGGTCACCGGCCGCCGCGGGGACCCCGTCGGTCAGCGTCCACCGCCCGTCGCGGGTGATGCCGATGGTCACCACCTCGTAACGGTCCCGATCGATCGCCTCCAGCACCGAGGTGGCCGACAGGCACGACACCTCGTGCTCCGCCGACCGGCCTCCGAACAGCACCAGCACCCGTTTCACGTCGTCTCGCCTCCTGTGGCGGCGTGCGCCGCCTCGAGCCCCCGCACCAGGTCCGCGAGGAGGTCCACCTCGTCCTCGATGCCCACCGACAGCCGCACGGTGCCAGGGCCGAGCCCCGCCGCCGCCAGCGCCCCGGCGTCCAGCTGCCGGTGGCTGGTCGAGGCCGGGTGCAGCACCAGGGAGTGGGTTCCCCCCAGCGACGACGCCCGCGCGAACACCTCGCACGCGTCCGCGAAGGCCGCTGCAGCGGGGCGTGAGGGCAGGTCGAAGGACAGCTGGGCGCCGTAGCCCCGGCCACCGAACAGCTGCGTCGCGAGGTCGTGCTGGGGGTGGTCGGCCAACCCCGGGTAGCGCACCACCTCGATGTCGCTGCTGCCCGCCGCCACCGCCGTCGCCAGCGCGTCGGCACAGGCGGCGGCGTTGCCGGCGGCGGCCCGGACCCTGAGCGCCAGGGTCTGTACCCCGCGCAGGACCAGCCAGGCCTCGAAGGCGCCGAGGGAAGCGCCCAGCTCGAAGGTGTGGGCGCGGACGCGCTCGATCAGGGTGCGGTCGCCGGCGACCACGCCCGCGACCACGTCGCCGTGACCACCGAGGAACTTGGTGGCCGACTCCACCACCGCGGTGGCGCCCAGCTCGACCGGGCGGCACAGGTAGGGCGAGGCGAAGGTGTTGTCCACCACCAGTTCCACGCCCCGTTCCCGGCAGCGTGCGGCGATGCCGGGCAGGTCCGTGACCACGGTGGAGGGGTTGGCCACGGTCTCCACGTGGACGACCGTGTGTTCCGCGGTGAGCGCGGCATCGAGGTCGGCGACGGTGGCCAGGGGCGCGTGGTCCACCTGCCAGCCGGCGTCGCGCTCGAGTCGGCGCAGCAGCGCCCACGTCCCGCCGTACAGCATCGAGGTGGCGAGCACCCGGCCCGAGCCGCGGAGCACGTCGAGGGTGGCGTGCAGCGCCGCCGTCCCCGAGGCCAGGGACCACGCGGCCTCGGCCTGGTGGAGCGAGGCGATGACCTCGTGCAGGGTCGTGGCCGTGGGGTTGTCGTAGCGGCCGTAGACGTAGCCGTCGCGGCGGTCGGTCAGCAGCTCACCGAGCTCGTCCGAGCGGTCCGCAGCCCAGGTCGAGGACAACCAGATCGGCGCGGACACGGGCTGCTGGGCGACGGACGGCAGCTGCGTCGCGCCCCGGACCGCCCGTGTCGCGAACCCGCCCGGCATGCGGGACAGGGA
>SKTN01000244.1 GCA_007117945.1 Nitriliruptoraceae bacterium
CGACCACCAACCGGGGCGGAGGTGCCAGTGCTCCGTCGCACCAGGCGCTGCCCGACCTGTCAGGACCGCGCAGGCTCGGTGTCGCCGCAGGACGGGGTGGCCCGCGGTAGCCACACGTCCTCGAACCACGGGATCTCCTCGGGCGCGGGCCCGGGTGCGGGGAAGCGCGCAGGCGCCTCGTCGGTGAGGTCGTAGGTCATGACGTAGCCGACCCCGCTGGGGAACCGCAGGTCGAGGTCGGGGCGGCGGTCGAAGCCGAGCACCTCGTAGAGACGGTGGGCCCGGTGCATCCAGGACATGGTCACGATGACGATCCGGTGCCGGTCGTGGGCCCTGGCGGCGGCGATGCAGGCCTCGACCAGCGCACGCCCGACACCGTGGCCCTCCACGGCGGGGTCGACGGCCAGCACCCGGAACCCCGCGTCGCCCTCGGGCTCGGGACGGCTCTCCCACTCGCGATCGCCGGGAAGCACGAAGGTGACGGTGCCCACCACCTCGCCGTCGAGTTCGGCCACCAGCAGCTGCGTACAGCCGTCGACACGCTGCAGCGGATCGCCGAGCGCCTCGCGGTAGGGGCCCTCGATACGCCCGTACGCGTCGTAGCCGGCCAGGGTGAGGGCGCCGACGCGCGCGGCGTCCTCGGGGCGCAGCTCGCGGATCTGCACCGCGCCGGCGCGGGTGTCGGCAGGCTGGTGCGTGGTTCGGGTCGACATGGCGCGCAGGGTAGGACCCCGGCCGGCGGTGCGGCGCCGGCTCACAGCAGTTTGGCGATGAGCTGGCGCATGATCTCGTCGGTGCCACCGCCGATCGGTCCCAGCCGCGCGTCCCGCCAGGCACGCTGGATCGGGTACTCCATCATGTAGCCCGCACCGCCGTGGATCTGGACCCCCTCGTCGGCGACCTCGAAGGCCAGACGTTGGCTGAGCAGCTTCGCCATCGCCGCCGTCCGCACGATCTGCGTGGGGTCCACGTCCTGGCCGGCCTCCTGGGCCGCCAGCAGGCGGAGCCCCTGGTAGGCGAGGGCACGGGCAGCCTCCAGGCGGGTCGCCAGATCGGCGAAGCGGTGCCGCCAGACCTGGAAGGAGCCCACGGGTCGGCCGAAGGCCTCGCGTTCGCGGCCGTAGGCCATGGCCACCTCCAGGGTGCGCTCGGCCGCCGCGACGGCACCGAGCGCCAGCACCAGGCGTTCCCAGGCGAAGGCCGCGGTGATGTGACCGAACCCGCTGCCGATGGCGCCGAGGCGTCGGTCGTCCCCCACCCGCACGTCCGCGAAGCTCAGCTCCCCGGTGTGGGAGGTGCGCCACCCGAGCATCTCGAGGCGGCGGCGCGACAGGCCCGGTGCGTCGCCGTCCACGACGAACAGGGTGAGCTGTGCGTGGGGATCGTCCCCCGGCGCGCCGTCCCCGGGGCTGACCCTGGTGGCGACGACGAGGTGATCGGCCCAGGGACCGTTGGTGATGAACACCTTCGCGCCGTCGATGCGCCAGCCGTCGCCCTCGCGGCGTGCCCGGGTGGTGATGCCGGCGACGTCGCTGCCCGCCCCCGGCTCGGTGATGGCCAGCGCGCCGATGCGCTCGCCGCTGAGCAGGCCGGGCAGGAACCGGTGGCGCTGGGCGTCGTCACCCGCGGACTGGATGTAGGTGCCGGCCAGGTCGGTGGTGGCGCCGAGATCGGCGGCGACGCCGCCGGAGAGCGCACGGGAGAGCTCCTCCACCCACACCGCCTGGGCGCGTACGTCCGGGCCCGAGCCCCCCACGTCGGCAGGGAACCGCAGGCCGAGGAAGCCGGCGGCGCCGACGGTGCGGAACAGCTCGCGGGGGAAGGTGCCCGTGCGCTCCCAGGACTCGACGTGGGGCAGGATGTGGTCGGCGACGAAGGCGCGGGCACTGGCACGCAGCGCGTCGTGCTCGGGGGTGAACAGGGGGAGAGCGGGTGGGGGCGCGTCAGCCGCCGCGGCCGTCCCACCGCGCTCCGCCGCAGCCGCGCCCCCGCCCGCACCCGCACCGCCCGTTCGCGCGTTGAGGTGCGTGGCGATGATCTCGCGCTGCACCTCGTCGGCGCCGCCGCCGATGCGGTTGAGGCGGCTGTCGCGCCACGCCCGTGCGATGCCGAAGGACTCCGCGTAGCCGTACCCGCCGTGCAGTTGCAGCACCTCGTCGGCGACCTCGAAGCTCAGGCGGGCAGCGGCCAGCTTGCACATGGCGACGCGCTCGGTGGGGTAGCTCCCGCGGTTCCACGCGTCGCAGGTGTCGTAGACCAGCGCCCGCACCGCCGCGATCCGGGTGGCCATGTCCGCGAGCTTGTGCTGGATGACCTGGAACCCGGCGAGGGGACGACCGAAGGCCGCACGCTCGCGGGTGTAGGCCAGCCCCCGCTCGTAGAGCACCTGTGCGGAGGCCACGGACCCGATCGCCGCGATCAGCCGCTCGCCCTGGAGCTGCCACATGATCTGGCTGAACCCGCGGTGCAACTCACCGAGCAGCGCGTCACCGCCGACCCGGACACCGTCGAGGTGGAGCAGTGCGGTGTCGGAGGCACGCATCCCGACCTTGTCGAGCTGCGAGGCGACCTCGAAGCCGGGCAGGTCGGTGTCGACGAGGAACAGCGACAGCCCGCCCCAGGGGTCGTCGGAGGTGGCGTCGGCGGTACGCACCACCATGGTCACGAAGTCGGCGCGCACGCCGTTGGTGATGTAGGTCTTGGCACCGTCGATCACCCAACCCTCGCCGTCACGCCGCGCCCGCGTGCGCACGGCGCGGACGTCGGACCCGGCATCGGGCTCGCTGATGCCGATGGCGGCGACCTTCTCGCCACGGAGTGCCGGAGCGAGGTAGTCGCGTCGCTGCTGGTCGTTGCCGAAGACCAGGATCGGCGGGGTCGCCATGTCGGTCTGGACGCTGATGGCCATCGCCAGGGAACCGGACCCGGCGCGGGCGAGCTCCTCGGCCAGCACCACCGTTGACCAGTAGTCGCCACCCTGGCCCCCGTGTTCCACCGGCACGCTGAGCCCGAGGAGCCCCTGCGCCCCGAAGCGCCGGAACACGTCGTCATCGAGCCACCCCGCCTCCTCCCAGCGGTCCACGTGGGGAGCGATCTGCTCGGTGATGAACCGCCGGATCGACGTGCGGAGCTGGTGGTGCTCCTCGGTGAAGGGCTCGGTGCGCACGGTGACTCCTCCCGCGATGGCACGCCGGCAGGGTCCGCGGCGCCGATGGAACGATACCGACGTTTCCGTTCCGGCCACTGCGCGCGGCCACCACGGCCCATCGCCCGCTGGCAGGCGCCGCTCATGAGCGTGATCGGCGGTCACGACCTACCTTCTCCAACGGCCGCGGGCGGCTGGTCCAGCGCGCTGAGCCCGTGACCCGTCCCGCCGGCTGTGGCGGTGCGATCCTGCTCTCGACCCCTGCTCGAGGGTGTCCGCCGAGGAGCCACGGCCGATGGATGTGCTGGCCTCCAACCCCGTGCTGCTCCTGGCCACGCTGTTGGCGGTGGGGTCGGCCATCGGCGCCGTCAACCTCCGCGGCGTCGCGCTCGGCCCCGCGGCTGTGCTGTTCACGGCGCTGGCCGGCAGCGCCGTCGATCCTCGGCTGGAACTCCCGGAGGTGGTCGGGCTGCTCGGGCTCGCGCTCTTCGCCTACTGCGTGGGGGTGACCGCCGGGCCGAGCATCGTGGTGACCCTGCGGAGCAGTCGGGGTGCGTTGGCCATGCTGGTGGTGGCGCTGCTGCTCGCTGGTCTCCTGGTGCAGGTGGTCGGCAGCTGGCTCGGTCTGTCGTCGGGCCTGATCGCGGGGACCTACGCCGGCGCCCTGACCAACACCCCCGCGCTCGCCGCCGCCACGGAGGGGTTGGGTGGCTCGGCGGAGCCCACGGTCGCCTACTCGCTGACCTACGTCGGTGGCGTGCTGGGGATGCTGGGGGTCACGGCGCTGGCGCTGACCTGGGGGCAGCGCCGACCGATGGCCGAGGACCGGTCCGTGCCTGAGGAGCTCACCTCCATCACCGTCCGGGTGACCCGGCGGGACCTGCCCACGATCGCCGAACTGGAGACCATGAAGGGCCAGGCCGTGCGCTTCAGCCGCGTGCGCACCGCGGACGGGTTGACGGTCGCCGGGCCCGATGTCGTGCTCGACCCCGGTGACCTCGCCGTGATCGTCGGCCCGGCATCGGCTGCAGCGGGGTTCGCGGACTGGCTGGGCGAGCACGCCGATGAGCATCTGCCCGACGATCGGCGCGAGATGGACATGCGCCGTATGACCCTGGCCGATCCCCACCTCTCCGGGCGCACGGTCGCGGAGTTGGACCTCGGGACCCGCTTCGGTGCGGTCATCACCCGGGTACGGCGGGGCGACGTGGACCTGCTGGCGACCCCCGATCTGGTCGTGCAGACCGGCGACCGGGTCCGCGTCATCGCTCGACGCGACCAGCTAGGGCGGGTCGCGGGGTTCCTGGGTGACTCCGAGCGTGGTGCGGGTGACATCAACCCCGTGGGGCTCGGCCTCGGCCTGGCCCTGGGTCTGGCTGCCGGCCAGGTGTCCCTCCCCACACCCGTTGGCCCCTTCCGGTTGGGGTCCGCGGCGGGTCCACTGCTGGCCGGGCTCGCACTCGGTCACCTCGGCCGCAGTGGGCCGGTGAGCTGGCGTCTGCCGTACGCGTCGTCGGCGGCGCTGCAGCAGGTCGGCCTGCTGATCTTCCTGGCCTACGCGGGCTCGCTCGCCGGTGGTGAGCTGCTCACGGCGCTGCGATCTCCGGCCGGGCTGGGGGTGATCCTCCTCGGGATCACGACGACCGTGCTGACCGGCATCGCAGTCGTCCTCAGCGCGCGCCGCCTCGGTCTGGGCGGTCCCCGTGTCGCCGGCATGGTGGCGGGAGCGCAGACCCAGCCGGCGGTGCTGGCCTTCGCGCGTGACCGCACCGCGGACGAGCGGGTCATGGTCGGCTACGCGGTGGCGATGCCCGTGGCCATGATCGTGAAGATCATCGTTGCGCAGGTCCTCGCCGCCCTGTGACCGCGGCGGTCCGTCAGCTGTCCTGGGCCAGCTCGAGTCGCAGCGCCTCCTCGGCGTCGGACAGGAGCGCATCCACCAAGCGGAGCCGCTCCGTGCAGGTGTCGACGATGAGGACGCGCTGGGCGTCGAATGCGGTCAGTGGGCTCAGAACCGCGGCCTGCCAGCAGGCGACGGCCGCATCCTCTGCGACCTCGAAGGTCGCGGGGACGTTGTCCTGCCCGAGCTCCGCCTGGAGCGCCAGCACGCGACGCAGCCGGGGCTCGAGCGACGAGAACCCCTCCCGGGCATCGCTGTCGCCGTGGGCCTCAGGCAGCTCCTCGACCTCGGCCCGGGGATAGGGGTCGTCGGGCAGCCAGCGCTCCACCCGGATGCGCTGCGTACCGACGGCGATGACCATCCAGCGCTCGTCGTCGAGCTGCTCGGCGCGGACGATGCGGGCGATGGTGCCCACGTCGGTGCGCACGTCACCACCGCCGACCTCGTGCCCCCGGGAGATCAGCACGACGCCGAACTCACGGTCCCCCGCGAGGACGTCCTCGAGCATCGACCGGTAGCGGGGCTCGAACACGTGCAGGGGCAGCACCATGTGGGGGAAGAGCACGGTTCCCAGGGGGAACATGGGCAGCTCACGCACGGCAGGCTCCGGGGAGGGAGGAGGGGGTCGACCGACGAGGCGGCACCACAACCTCGGTGCTGCCCACCGCCCGTCGCGACGTTCGCTCGGGTGCTCCGGGTTCGCGTCCGTCGGACCCCTGGGTCGGTCGGGATCGGTGGTGTGTTCACCAGGTTGCCCGTACCGTGCGGGCGACGCGACCCGCTCAGGAGGCGACGATGGCACTGCTGGACACCGACACGATCACCCAGGCCCTCGAGGAGCTGCCGGGATGGCAGCTGGAGGGCGACGCGATCCGACGCGAGTTCACCTTCGACGGCTTCTTGGAGGCGGTCGCCTTCATCACCCGGCTGGCCCCCCTCGCCGAGGACGCCAACCACCACCCGGAGATCACCAACGTCTACGCCACCGTGACCATCGTCCTGACCACCCACGACGAGGGCGGGGTCACCGACAAGGACCTCGACCTGGCCCGCGCGATCGACGCGGCCGCCTGACCAACACCGAGGGGGCACGGCCCCACCGCAGGCCGAACTAGCGTCCGGCTCGGGAGCACACCCTGAGGAGCTGGAGGCGACGGTGGACGCGAGGGTCGACGGGAAGGTGGCGCTGGTCACCGGCGCCAGCCGTGGGATCGGCGCAGCGATCGCCGCGCAACTGCTGGCCAGTGGCGCGGCAGGTGTGGTCATCACGGGGCGACGTCCCGAGACCCTCGAGGAGGTGGCGGGACGTCTGGGCGAGGGGGCGGTGCCCGTCGCGGGCAACGCCGCGGATCCCGACCACATCGAGGCGGCCGTGGCCACCGCCACCCGGCGCTTCGGGCGACTCGACCTGCTGGTCGCCAACGCGGGCACCAACCCCGGCGCGGGTCCCCTGATGGACGTCGAGCTCTCCGCCCTCGACCGGACCTGGGAGGTCAACCTGCGCAGCCCGCTGTTGTGGGCCCGGGCTGCCTGGCACGCCGCCATGGCCGAGCACGGTGGGGCGATCGTCACGATCGGCTCGGTGGGGGGCATCGTGACCAGCCCCGTGTTGGGGGCCTACAACGTGTCGAAGGCCGGGTTGCACCACCTCACGCGGCAGTTGGCCCTCGAGCTCGCACCCGGTGTCCGGGTCAACGCCGTGGCCGCCTCGGTGGTGCGGACCCGGCTCTCCGAGGCCCTGTGGGCCGCTGACGAGACAGCCGCCGCCGCCATGCACCCCCTCGGTCGGCTCGGCGACCCCGAGGACGTCGCCCGGGCGGTGACCTTCCTGCTGTCGGACGCCGCCGCATGGATCACCGGCGTCGTCCTGCCCGTTGACGGCGGGTTGACCGGGGCCGGCGGCAGCGCCGTCACACCCCAGGGGTGAGGGGGCGGGGTCCGTGGCGGAGGCGACCGGTCAGCACCGCACGGTCAGGGCGTGCCGTGCCCACTCCCGCTCGCGGGGCGACTGACGCGGACAGGACCCGGGGTGGGCACCTCCCGGCAGCCCTGGTCCGCGCCCACGGCGGCCAGGCCAGCACGGTCGCCGGGGCCCAGTTCCACCGGCCCCTCACCGGGGAAGGTGTACAGCAGTTGGTCCGGGTCCTCGACGTGCGCGAGGCCCACGAGGTGGGCGAGTTCGTGCAGCAGCGTCGCGCCCCACGCGTCCCTGCGGTCACCGAAGCCGCCACGCAGGTCACCACGGTCGGCGTTGAGGACCACCTGCCCGCTGACGTAGGTGCGGTCACCCTCGGGGCCAACGGCCACGGGCGTGGCGATGCCCCGATCGGTGTCACGCAGGGGGACGCCCGGTTGCCCCGGGTGGGCCCAGGTCACCAGCACCGGCGCCCACCGGTCGCCGTAGCGCTCGGGCTGGTAGGGCAGGCGGGGATCGGAGGGCGGCTCGTCGGTGGTGCCCGCCAGTCGCAGGTCAAGGCCCGAGGCTGCGGCGATGCGCGCGAGGGCCTCCTCGAGGTCGCCGCGTGCGCCGGGCGGGGCCCCGTCGGGGTTGAAGGCCACCTCGATGGCGGAGCACGGGTCGAAGCGCACGGGGGTCGTGTCGGCGTTGCGTTCCCACACCGTGAACGGCTCGGTCAGCGCCGCGTCCGTCGCGATGCCCGCGGGGTCACCCGGAGAACGGGCAGCTGAGGTCACCAGTGCCGTGCCCGCCAGGAGCGTCGCCAGCAGCAGGCACGCCCCGATGAGCAGGGTGCGGCGGCCACCGCGGCGACCGCGCTGATCGGGGCTGCTGTCCACAGGCACGTCGTCCCCGCTGGCGGGTGGCACGGAGCTCCTCCACCGCTGCGGGTCCCTGGCCGGTCAGCGGTGCCACCCGACGGTACCCCGGCCCCCGATGGGGAGCCGGATAGCCTCGCCCAGGCACCGTCGCAGCCATGAGGGCGGGACCGCTGGGAGGCGCGGATGGACACGGCCGCGGGTCTCCACCGGGTGCCCGTCGACGGCAGCACGGTGCCGGTCCTCGACCTCGGCGCACGTGCGGGACGGCCGCTCGTCCTCGTGCCGGGCCTGACCGACGGACTGACCCCCGTCACCGCGCCTGAGGCCCGGGGGCTGTTCGCCCAGGTCCCCCTCCCGCTGGACCGCTACCGGGCGCTGGTGCTCTCCCACGCGTGGCCGGCCCGACCGGGGACCAGCACCCGCTCCCTGGCAGCCCAACTGGGCGGTGCGCTGGCGCAGTTGCTGGACCGCCCGGCGGTGCTGGTCGCCCACTCCCTCGGCGGCATGGTCGCCCAGCACCTGGCGGCCAGCGCCCCCGAGCAGGTGGCGGGGCTCGTGCTGTCAGCCACGGCGGATCGTGCGGACGGGCAGTTGCGCGACCTGCTGGCGCGCTGGGACGGTTGGCTGATCGCCGGTGACCACGAGCGCTTCCGCGTCGATGCGATCCGCACCTCGGTGACCGGGAGCGCGCTGGAGAGCCACCTCGCGTTGCACGCGGCTGCGCCCCAGCCCGTACCCGCCCCGGAGCGGATCGCCCGCCATCTCACCCTCAGCGCCGCATGTGCCGGTCACGACGCCACAGCGGTGCTGGCGGCGATCGGTGCTCCCGCGCTGGTGCTGGCCGGTGGACGCGACGAGGTGGTGCCGTGCGGCGCGAGTGCCCGCCTGGCCGCGGGGCTCAGCCACAGCACCTTCGAGGTGTTCGACGATCTGGGCCACGGCTTCCCTGAGCAGGCCCGGGGTCCCTTCCAGGCCAGGGTGGCACGCTTCCTCACCGAGCTCGGATGGTGACCGGTGTGGGGCAGTAGGCTCGCCGACATGGACCATCTCATCATCGTCACCGGGGGCTCGGCCGGCATCGGCCGTGCGTTGCTGGCCACCGCACCGCAGCCCTCCCACCGCATCACCGTCAGCCGCCGTGACGCGCAGGACGTGGCCCCGGGGCTGATCGAGGCCGACCTCGCCGACCCGACCAGCTGGGCCCGTGTGGGCGACGTCATCGAGGCGGTCGCCACGGAGCGCGAGTGGCAGCGGATCACCCTCATCCAGGCGGCGGGCACCCTGACACCGATCGGCTTCGTCGGTGAGGTCGATCCCGGTGCCTACGAGGCGAACCTGCTGGTCAACGCTGCCGCCCCCCTGGCACTGGGCCACCGGTTCCTGGCGGCGGTGTCGCACCTGCGCTGCCGGCGGGAGCTGGTGCTGCTCTCCTCGGGCGCCGCCCGCAAGGACTACCCCGGGTGGTCCTCCTACGGGGCGGCGAAGGCCGCCGTGGACCGTTGGGTGGGCACCGTGGGCGCCGAGCAGCGGCTGCGGGGGGGCGCCAGGGTGCTGAGCGTGGCCCCCGGGGTGGTGGCCACGGGGATGCAGGAGCTGATCCGCGAGACGGACGCCCGTGACTTCCCGGAGGTCGAACGCTTCCGACAGCTCCACGCCGAGGGTGCCCTGCTCGATCCCGCTGCCGTGGCCCGTGCCCTGTGGTCACTGCTGGACGAGGACCTCGAGACGGGCACCGTGCTGGACCTGCGGGACCGCCTCGGCTGACCGCAGGGCACCCGAGGATCAGGGGACGCACCCATGCCAGGACCGCTCCACGGGGTACGCATCGTCGAGCTCGCGGCGATCGGCCCGGTGCCCTACGGCGTGATGCTGTTGGCCGACCTCGGCGCCGAGGTGATCCGCGTGGACCGGGCGTCGGCGGTCACCGGCCACGCCGGCGCGGAGGCCTCCATGGTGGGCGTGTCCCGCAACCGCCGCTCCGTGGCCGTCGACCTCAAGCACCCCGAGGGCGTCGAGGTGGTCCGGCGGCTCACCGCCGCCGCCGACGTGTTCGTCGAGGGGTTCCGGCCGGGTGTGGCCGAGCGCCTCGGCCTGGGGCCGCAGCAGCTGCGGGCCGCCCACCCGGGACTGATCTACGCCCGGGTCACGGGCTGGGGGCAGGAGGGGCCGTTGGCCGCACGGGCGGGCCACGACCTCGACTACGCGGCGCTGGCCGGGGCGCTGCACGGCATCGGTGGTGCGCAGGAGCCACCACCACCGCCCATCAACTACCTGGCCGACTTCGCGGGTGGCGGCGCCTTCCTCGCGATCGGTGTGCTGGCGGCCCTGGTGGAACGGGAGCGCTCGGGAGAGGGGCAGGTCATCGACACCGCCATGCTGGACGGCACGGCGTCGCTGACCGCCTTCCTCCATGGGCTCCGCGGCCTCGGGGCCTGGTCACTGGAACGGGGCAGCAACCTGCTGGACGGCGCGGCGCCCTTCTACGCCACCTACGCCTGCGCCGATGGCCGGTACCTGGCCGTGGCCGCCTTGGAGCCGCAGTTCCACGCCGAGTTGTGCGCGGGCCTCGGCCTCGACCCGGCCGAGTGGCCCCAGCACGACCCGGCCCTGTGGCCCGAACAGAAGGTACGCCTCGCCGACCTGCTGGCGACACGCAGCCGTGAGGAGTGGATGGAGGTGTTCGCCGACCGCGACGCCTGCGTCGCCCCGGTGCTGGACCTCGACGAGGCCCCGGCGCACCCCCACAACCGGGCGCGTGGCACCTTCGTGGAGGCTTTCGAGCGGGTCCAGCCCGCGCCGGCGCCGCGCCTGTCACGCACCCCCGGCAGCATCGAGCGCCCGCCTCCCGAGCCCGGGGAGCACACCGGTGAGGTGCTCGCGGCGCTCGGCTACGACGCTGCGGCGCGGGCGGAGCTGCGGTCCGCGGGCGCGGTCGCCGGCGGCTGAACGTCTCGCGCCGCCGGTCGCGGCGTCACGAGTCGTCCCCGTCGTCCCCGCCGCCATCGTCGGGCTCGGGTTCCGGTTCCGGCTCGGGTTCCGGCTCGGGTTCTGGCTCGGGTTCCGGCTCGGGTTCGGGTTCTGGCTCGGGTTCCGGCTCGGGTTC
>SKTN01000113.1 GCA_007117945.1 Nitriliruptoraceae bacterium
GCACCGTCGCTGTCGCCTCAGACCTCGCGGCCGAGCTCCACCTCGCGACGGGCGAGCTCCTCCGGCGAGGCGGGCAGCAGCTTCTGACCACGGCGCAGCAGCACGAAGCCGACGGCGTAGGCCCCGGCGGCGCCGTAGAACATCGACTCGTCGCCGAACAGGTCCATGACGCCGCCGATCACCGGCGAGCCGAACATCTGGCCGACCATGGTGAACAGGTAGTACATCCCGATGTAGAAGCCGATGCGGTTGCGGCCCCCGAGGTCGGCGATCAGGGGCATCGCCTGCACGTTGACCAGCGCCCACGCGAGCCCACCGACCACGAACACCCCCATCAGCACGGTCACGTCGCGGATCTGGGCTGCGACGATGAACAGCACCGGGATGGAGGCGAGCCCGATCAGCATCGTGGGGATCTTGCCGAGCTTGGTGCCGATCGCGCCGGCGGCCAGGGCCGCCACCAGGAACGCTCCCGCGAAGGTGGTCAGGATGAACGCCGCCCGCCCCGGGGTCAGCCCAAGGACGTTGACGCCGTAGAGGGGGAACATCGCGTCGAGGCCGGAGAAGCCGATGTAGTAGGCGAACATCGCGGCCAGCAGGTAGAACTGCCCGCGGTTCGCTCGCTGCAGCAGCACCTTGCAGCCGCTCACCACGTCGGACAGTGGAGCGGGGCGGCGGGCGTCGACGTTGTCCACGTAGGGCGGGTGCCGGTCGGCCTTGCGGTACACGATCGCGCCCGTGGCCAGCAGGACCCCGGCGCCGATGCCGAAGGTCAGCTGCGGGTCGATGTCGTAGAGCAGGCTGAGCCCCGCGAAGGTGGTCAGGGTCCCGATCCCGCCCATCAGGTTGATGATGCCGTTGCCCGTGGAGCGCTTCTCCGGCGGGGTGTGGTCGGGCATCAGGCTGATGACCGGACCCCGGTAGGTGTGCATCGCGATGGTGAAGAGGATCTCCACCACGATCAGGCTCCACAGCGCCGCCGACGCCCAGGGGATGGCGAAGAAGGTCAGCGCGGCCACCGGTACCGCGACCACGATGAAGGGCAGCCGGCGCCCGAGCCGGTGGTTGATCTGGTCCGACCACGCACCCACCACGGGGATCAGCAGCAGGCCGATGAGGTTGTCGGTGCTCATCAGCAGCCCGATCAGCGTGCGGCTGTCGATGAACTCCGCGTACATGATCGGCACGAAGGCGTTGTAGGCACTGAACGCCAACATCACGCCAAGGAACCCGGAGCCGATCCACCAGATCTGGGCGTAGGAGAACCGCTCCTCCGCCGTGGTCGCCGCCTGCGTGTCGGCCATGCGCGCTCCTGCCGCCGGTGCCCGGCCCTCGGCCCCTGTGCCCGATGCTCGCCGGGCGCCCCGTGTGGTCCTCGTCGCGTCGGAGGGGACACCGAGGTGGTGCGCCACCCGGCCACCCGGCCACCGGGGGGAGGGCACCGTAACGCGGGGTTCGGTCGCGGTGTGCGCCGGCGGGGGTGCGCACGGTTGCCGAGGGGTGGCGGCCGGGTTGCGGCGTGGTCGGCTACCACGGTCCTTCGTCGTCTCCTGGGGTCCCCGCCGGGGGCTGCGGGACGTACCCTGGGAGGTCCTCGCACGCGCTGTCGACGTGCTGGAGCCGAGGTGGCACACGATCCCAGGGACGACGAACCCGACGACGGGTCGTCGGAGGACGGTCCGACGGGTGGTATCCCCGACGATCTGTCGGATCTGACCCCCGACGACATCCCCGACGACCTCTCGGGGCTGGACCTTCCGGGGTACTCCGAGGACCCGTCGGAGCGCTCCCGACCGCGCGGCGGCGTTGCCGACGACGGGCCGCCGGTGGAGCATCCACGCGCCGGTCCCGATGCGGGTGGCCATCCCGACGGCCCCGCCGGTGACCCTGCGGGCGCCGGAGACCCTGCGGGCGCCGGAGACCCGGAGATCCCCGAGATCCCCGGCATCGGGCCCCTCCCCGAGGGCGAGCCCCTCGACCAGCGCTCGGCGTGGGAGCGCCTCGTCGAGCGCTACATCCAGGTCCGCACCGCCACGATGGACCGCGACGGCGGGCCCGGCCTGGTCCTGCGGTGGTCGGCCCGGGCGCCGTTGGCGAGCACGCTGGTGCTCGCGCTGCTCGTGGGCGCGGTGCTGGTCGTGACCTTCGGCGTGCCGCCGGTCAGCCCGCTGTTCCTGATCCCGGTGGTGTGCGGCCCCGTCTACCCGTGGCTGCGGCTGGAGTTCCAGGCGCAGGCGGCCTGGCGGGAAGGGCAGGCGCCGTGACCACCGGCTGCCGCCGCCTCAGGTGACCGGCCACCACAGGGTCGTCACGTAGCGCCAGGCCGGCCGCGGGTGGTCGCGGAGCAGGTCGAGCAGCTCGTCGTCGCGCTCCTCACCCACGCGGAGCCGCGCCCGGAGGAACCGCAGCTGCTCCTCCTCGGTCTCTGGCGGCAGGGGCGCCGACTCCTCCCAGTGCACCACCTCGACGTCGATGCCGGCCTCGCGGAGCACGTCGGCGGCGTCGTCGCTGGTGGGGCCACCGGGGGCCTCGATGCCGTGGATCGCCTGCCAGTAGGGCCGGGTCCAGGCCGTGGGGTGCTCCGAGCTCAGCTCCAGCACCACGCGGCGGCGCGCCTTGGCGGCCAGGGCGTGGGCGAACCGGCCCAGCTCCGGGTTGCCGTAGGCGGTGTGGTGGCTGACCACCACGTCCGCGCCGACGAGATCGTCGAGGACGTCCTGCCAGGCACCGAGCACCGCGGTCGCCGTGGCCCCCCGTGCCAGGGCACGCTCGCGGAAGGCCTCGAGCATGCTGGCCTGGACGTCCACCCCGATCAGGCGCGCCGCCGGTGGCACCAGGGGCAGGCTGCCGGCCCCGGCGCCGCACCCCACGTCCAGCACCCGACCACC
>SKTN01000092.1 GCA_007117945.1 Nitriliruptoraceae bacterium
CGCGGCCGGGTCGGGTGCGCGCACCAGGCTCTCGCCCACCAGCACCGCGTCGGCACCGGCGGCAGCGACGGTGCGCACGTCGTCGGGCGTCGCGATCCCTGACTCCGCGACGGCGAGCGCGCCGGCGGGCAGCTCGGCGCGCAGTCGGGCGAAGGCACCCGCGTCGACCTCGAAGGTGTGCAGGTCACGGGCGTTGACACCCACCAGGTCCGCGCCGATGGCGTGGGTGGCGGCCACCTCCGCGGCATCGTGGACCTCGACGAGCACGTCGAGCCCGGCGGTGCGCGCCTCCTCGTGGAGCTCGGCGAGCTGCCCGGGAGTGAGCGCCGCGACGATCAGCAGGACGGCGGCAGCGCCGGCCTCCCGGGCCTCCCACAGCTGGTAGGGATCGACGATGAAGTCCTTGCGCAGCGCCGGGACGCCCAGCCCTGCGACCGCCGCGAGATCGTCGAGGTGACCGGCGAAGCGGCTCGGCTCCGTCAGGACGGAGACCCCGGCCGCTCCCCCACGCTGGTAGGCGCGCGCCTGGGCCACGGCATCGAGGTCCGGTGCGATCGGGCCCTTCGACGGCGAGGCGCGCTTGACCTCCGCCAGCACGCTGACGTGCGCACCCGCAAGGGCGGCGCGCAGCGACGGCCCCGCCGGGACCGCCAGCGCCGCGTCGCGCAGTGCCGCGTCGGACCGCCGTGCGCGGGCCGTAGCCACCCGCACACGCGCGTGGTCGAGCAGGTCGTCGAGGTAGGTGCTCAGGATCGCCTCCGTGCGCCCGGCTCGGTGGGTGCGGCGGTGGTGGCCGGTCCCTGCGAGGGTACGGACCCCGGTCGGGCCGCGTCCTGCTGCCGGCCGCCGATCACCGCCGCAGTCCCTCGGCGGCGCGGATCGCCGCGAGGACGGCGCCCGCCTTGTTGCGGGTCTCCTCCTCCTCGGCATCGGGGCGGGAGTCGGCCACGATCCCGGCGCCCGCCTGGACGTAGGCCACACCGTCCTTCAGCACCACGGTGCGGATCGTGATGCAGGTGTCGAGGTTGCCGGAGAAGTCCACGTAGCCCACCGCACCCGCGTAGGGGCCCCGGCGGGTCGGCTCCAGATCGTCGATGATCTCCATCGCCCGCACCTTGGGCGCTCCGGAGACGGTGCCCGCGGGGAACACGGCCTTGAGGACGTCCACGGGCCCGAGTCCGTCACGCACCTGGCCCGTGACCGAGCTGACGAGGTGCATGACGTGGCTGTAGCGCTCCACGTGCAGCATGCCGTCCACCTGCACGCTGCCCGTGTCGCACACCCGACCGAGGTCGTTGCGCGCGAGATCCACCAGCATGACGTGCTCGGCCCGCTCCTTGGCGTCGGCGACCAGCTCCTGCTCGTAACGCCGGTCCTCGTCGGGCGTGGCGCCCCGCGGCCGGGTCCCGGCGATCGGCCAGGTCTCCACCCGGCGGTCGTGGACCTGCACCAGCGCCTCGGGTGAGGAGCCCACGATCTGGGCCTGACCGGTGTCGAGCAGGTAGAGGTAGGGCGAGGGGTTGATGACCCGCAGCACCCGGTACAGCTCGAAGGCGGTCACCGCCGTGGGCACGGCGAAACGCTGGCTAATCACGGTCTGGAAGGTGTCCCCCGCCCGGATGTGCTCCTTGACCTGCTCCACCATCCGCTGGTACTCCCCCGGCGCGAGGTTGGAGGGCGCTTCCTGGGGGGGACGGTGCTCCGGGGGCGCTGCGGGGGGCAGGGGGCTGCGGGCGGCGCTGAGCTGCTCGATGACCGCATCGCAGGCGCCGACCGCGGCGTCGTAGCGCCGGCCGAGCTCCGCGTCGTCGTGGGTGTCCGACACCACCACGTTGGTGACCACCGTGAGCACCTGGCGCAGGTGGTCGAGCGCGACCACGTGGCGCGGGAAGAGCATGTCGACGTCGGGCAGCCCGAGGTCGTCCTCGCCCGTGGCCGGGATCGACTCGACCTCCCGGACCGCGTCGTAGCCGACGTAGCCGACCGCGCCGCCGTGTAGGGGCAGGTCGAGGAGCGCCGGGGCGTGCAGTGCCTCCGTGGCCCGGGCCAACGCGTCGAGGGGACCCGTGGCGCCGGCAACCTCCGCGGGCGGCTCCCCGACCCAGGTGACCTCGCCGTCACGGCCGTGCAGGGTGAGGAAGGGGTCGAAGCCGACGAAGGAGTAGCGGCCCCAGCGCTCACCGTGCTCCGCCGACTCGAGCAGGAAGCTCGGACCGTCGCCGGCGAGCTTGGCGTACACCGACAGCGGCGTCTCGAGGTCGGCGAGGACCTCCCGCCACACGGGGACGACACCGTGGCTGCGGGCGAGGTCGACGAAGGTGTCACGGTCGGGTCCGGTCACAGCTGGCGCTCCGAGGTGGAGGACGGTGGGGGCACGGGCGCGCGCGGCGCACCGACGAGGTCGCGGTGGAAGCAGGAGCGCTCCCCCGTGTGGCAGGCCAGGCCCGCGCCGCCCTGGTCGACGAGGTAGAGGACGACGTCGGCGTCGCAGTCCACCCGTACACCCACGAGCCGTTGGGTGTTGCCCGAGGTGGCGCCCTTGTGCCACTGCTCCTGACGGGACCGGCTGTAGTAGACGGCCTCACCGAGCTCCAGGGTGCGCCGGATCGCGTCGACGTCCGCCCAGGCGACCATGAGGACCTCGCCGGTGTCGTGCTGCTGGACGACCACGGGCAGCAGACCATCGGGGTTGAAGGCCAGTGCGTGGAGGTCGACCTCGTCGGGCACGGCCTCGTTCACGTCGACCTCGTTGCGCAGGGGTTGTGCGGGGCGGCGGCAGCCTACCGAGGCTCCGCCACCCGCCGACCGGAGAGCGCTACCGTGCCAGGGAGTCCAAGGGAGGGCATGACGTGAGTTACCCGGCAGCATGGCACCC
>SKTN01000126.1 GCA_007117945.1 Nitriliruptoraceae bacterium
GACGCGGTCCTCGGGCTGGTCGTGGCCGATGAGATCTTCCACGCCCACCCCGATGAGCAGGAGGGGCGGCTGGCCAAGGTGCGGGCCGCCGCGGTCAAGGCGGAGTCCCTGGCCGCTGTCGCCCGGGGGATCGGGCTCGGCGCCTACCTCAAGCTCGGCCGGGGGGAGATCGGCTCCGGGGGGCACGAGAAGGACTCGATCCTCGCTGACGGCCTGGAGGCGGTGATCGGGGCGGTCTACCTCGACCAGGGCTTCGCCACGGCCTACGACCTGGTGCAACGGCTGTTCGCGGAGACCCTGTCGGACCTCGCGGAGCGGGGTGCCGCCCTGGACTACAAGACGAGCCTGCAGGAGTTGGCCGCGGCACACCACGGCGCCCTGCCCCGCTACGAGGTCTCCGAGCGCGGCCCGGACCACCTCAAGACCTTCACCGCCCGCGTCCTGGTCGCAGAACGCGACGTCGGGCAGGGTGAGGGACGCAGCAAGAAGCAGGCCGAGCAGCGCGCCGCGCGCGAGGCCTACCTCCGCCTGCAGACTGTGGCCGAGGCTGACGGTCAGCCCGGCGCGCTCGACTAGCGTTGGACGTGTGTGCCGATGGCACGTGCGGCCCCGAGACGATGACAAGGACGTGACGTGCTCGAGCTCCCCGAGGTCGAGGTCCTGCGCAAGGACCTGGAGAAGGAGGTCGTCGGCAAGCGGGTCAAGGACGTCGACGTCCGCACCGCCGGCGTGGTGCGCCCCCTGCACCGCAACCGGCCGGAGTTCGTCGCCGCCCTCGAGGGCCGCAAGGTCGAGGGCGCGCGGCGGCGGGGGTCGGTCATCCTCCTCGACCTCGACGAGGAGCTGACCTGGATCATCGACCCCGGTGAAGGCGGGTCACTGCACCGCGAGACCGCCTCCGAGGAGCCGGGCGCCGACACCCACCTGACCGTCAGCTTCACGATCGGTGGCGCCCTGCACCTCTCCGAGGCGGGGGACGAGCCCACCCTGGCCACGGGCGTCGTGCCGCGCGAGGAGGACCTCGAGTCCGCGGGCATCTCGCCCGACGCCCTCGACCTGCTGGACGACAACCCCACCTGGATGGAGTTCGGGCGCTTCCTCGCCGCCGCGGACAAGCCCCTGAAGCTGCTGCTGATCGATCCCAACTACATCGTCGGCATCGGACCCGTCTACTCCGACGAGATCCTGTGGGAGGCGGGGCTGCGCCACGACCACCCCTCGGCGACCCTGTCGACCCAGGAGGTCCGCCGCCTCTACCGCGCGACCCAGGAGGTCATCGTCGCCGCGATGAAGGCCGCGGGCTCCAGCCTCGACGACGCCGAGGTGGAGCAACTCGTCGACGACGAGGGCGAGTCGGCGGAGCACCTCCGGGTGTTCGGCCGCGACGGGAAGCCGTGCACACGGTGCCGGCGCCCCATCGTGCGCACACGGCTGCGCAAGGGCGTCTACACCTACCACTGCGAGCAGTGCATGATCTGAGGTGGCACAGGTGAGCAACGAGCGTGTGATCGCCCGTCGCATCGTGGTCCACGGACGGGTCCAGGGCGTGTTCTTCCGGGCCAGCACCCGCGACCAGGCTCGCCAGGCCGGCGTGGTGGGCTGGGTCCGCAACCGGGTGGACGGTGCCGTGGAGGCCTGGTTGGAAGGGCCCGAGAGTGGTGTGGAACGCGTGCTCGCCTGGGTGCAGGCCGGGGGGCCGAGCCGTGCGAGCGTCCACGACGTCGAGGTGGTCGAGGAGCTGCCCGGGGGACACCGACGCTTCGCCGTGCGCCCCGACGACTTCTGAGCGCGCCCCCACCACGGCGCGCGGCGACGGGTGGATTGTGCGGTCGGTGCACGACTACGCTGGACGCGGTTGCACAGGAGGCCGGGGCGGATGAGCAAGGCGCTGTTCGGGACCCACGCGCTGCCGCCTGCGGTGCAGCTGCTGGACGAGGTCCAGCGGCTCAGGGCCCGCGTAGCGGAGCTCGAGGAGGCCCTGGCCGCGGCGGAAGCGGCTGCAGCGGCCGCCGAGCCGGGGCGCACGGACGCGGACTCGGTGCACGCTCCCGCGGGACACTGAGCCCGCACCGCTAGCATCCCGCCCCGCACCCTGCCTGCTGGGTGGGGGTGTAACCCGCTGAGCTGTCCCTGAGCGCCGTCGCGTGTGCCACGTCGCGGCGGCCACCCGGAGGTCGTGTGTTCCTCAGGTCCCTGTCGATGCGTGGCTTCAAGTCCTTCGCGGACCGCACCGCGCTGGAGGTGGAGCCCGGCATCACCGTGATCGTCGGCCCCAACGGCTCGGGCAAGTCCAACGTCGTCGACGCGCTGGCCTGGGTGCTGGGCACCCACTCCGCCAAGAAGGTGCGCGGCGGGTCGATGTCCGACGTGATCTTCGCCGGTTCCCCGAGCCGCAACCGGGGCTCCCACGCCCGCGTGGAGATCACCATCGACAACGCCGACGGGCGGCTGGAGCGCGCCGGACTCGGGACGGCGGAGAGCGCCGGCGCGTTCAGCGAGATCACCATCGCCCGCACGATCCACGCCGAGGGCGACACCTCCTACCAGATCAACGGCGAGGAGGTCCGGGCCCTCGACGTCCAGGAGTTGCTCTCCGACACCGGGCTCGGGCGTGAGCTGCACACCATCGTCGGTCAGGGCCAGCTCGACGAGATCCTCAACGCCAAGCCCGAGGAACGCCGCCGCTACATCGAGGAGGCGGCAGGCATCCTCAAGCACCGTCGCCGCCGTGAGCGGGCCCTGCGCAAGCTGGAGCAGGTCGACGCCCACGTCGACAAGCTCAAGACCGTGCTGCGGGAGCTGCGCCGCCAGCTCAGGCCCCTGGAACGCCAGGCCGAGGCCGCCGATCGCTACCGGGCCCTGCAGTCGGA
>SKTN01000205.1 GCA_007117945.1 Nitriliruptoraceae bacterium
CGCTCGGTGACGATCTCGAGGTGGAGCAGGCCGAGGAACCCGCAGCGGAACCCGAAGCCCAGCGCCGCGGAGGTCTCCGGCTCGTAGCTGAAGGAGGCGTCGTTGAGCCGCAGCTTGTCGAGGGCGTCACGCAGCTGGGGGAAGTCGTCGCTGTCCACGGGGTACAGCCCGGAGAACACCATCGGCAGGGGCTCGCGGTAGCCCGGCAGGGCCGGGACCGTCCGCGCGCCGCGCCCGGCCAGGGTGATGGTGTCACCCACCTTGGCCTCGCTGACCTCCTTGATCGCCGCTGACAGCACCCCGACCTCACCGACACCGAGGGCATCGATCGGGGTCTCCTCGGGCGCGTGCACCCCGAGATCGTCGATCTCGCCCTCGAAGCCCGTGGCGAGCAGACGGATGCGGTCCCCCGGCCTGAGCCGGCCGTCCACCACCCGGAAGTAGACCAGCGTGCCGCGGTAGGTGTCGTAGATCGAGTCGAAGATCAGGGCGCGGGTGGGGCCGTCGGGATCGCCTGAGGGTGCGGGGACCCGGTCCACGATGGCGTCCATGACCGCGTCCACCCCCTCCCCGGTCTTGGCGGAGATGCGCAGCACGTCCTCGGGCTCCCCACCGATGATCGCGGCGATCTCCGCGGCGACCTCGTCGGGGCGCGCCGCGGGCAGGTCGATCTTGTTGAGGACCGGGATGATCTCCAGGTCCGCCTCCAGCGCCAGGTAGAGGTTGGCGATCGTCTGGGCCTCCATGCCCTGGGCCGCGTCGACCAGCAGCACCGCGCCCTCGCAGGCGTTGAGCGCCCGGGACACCTCGTAGGAGAAGTCGACGTGACCGGGGGTGTCGATGAGGTTCAGCAGGTACTCGTCCGCGGCGTCACCCAGGGGCTTGTAGGGCAGACGGGCGGTCTGGGCCTTGATGGTGATCCCACGCTCGCGCTCGATGTCCATCTTGTCGAGGTACTGCGCACGCATGTGCCGCTCGTCGACGAGCTCGGTGCGCTGCAGCATCCGGTCGGCCAGGGTCGACTTGCCGTGGTCGACGTGGGCCACGATGCAGAAGTTGCGGATGCGCTCGGTGCGGTAGCTCACGGCGGTGGGGGCCTCTGGGTGGGGACCATCACGGTCGGCGGGCACGGACGGCGCGGCGGCGGCCACGCGGCGGCACCCCTGCGCCGGCCGCGGTCGGCGTCCGGCCCGGGCCGGCGAAGCTGCGGTGGCGCGCAGCTGCGGTGGGGCGGATGCCCGAAGCGGTGCGGCCTCGGCAGCGTACCGACCCACCGTCGGCGGACCCGGGGCGGCACCCCGGCGCCGACTACGGTCAGGGCGACACCGAGGTGGGAGCGTGCCGTGCGCGGTCTGGTGTTCGAAGGAGCCGGCGAGGTCCTCGTCGTGGATGGGTTGCCCGAGCCACGGATCGAGGCGGCCACCGATGCCCTCGTCGCGGTGGAGGCGGCGGGCCTGTGCGGCTCGGACCTGCACCCCTACCTCGGCGCCGAGCCCGCCGGTATCGGCGTGGTCCCCGGGCACGAGGCCGTCGGTCGGGTGCTGGAGGTGGGCGCGCAGGTCACCGCCTACCGCCCGGGGGACCGCGTGCTGGTGCCCTTCTCCACCTCCTGCAGCGCCTGCGAGGCCTGCCGCCGGGGCGTGACCGCGCGGTGCAGCCGGGGGCAGCTCTTCGGCTGGGGACCGCCCGAGGCACCGCAGCGGGGTCTGGACGGCGCGCAGGCCGAGCGCCTGCGCGTGCCCCTGGCGGACAGCACCCTGGTGGCCGTGCCGGACCACCTCGACGAACCCACGGCCGTGCTGTGCACCGACAACCTGCCCACGGCCTGGGAGGCGGTGGAACGCACCGGGCTGGCGCCGGGCGCGGCGGCCTCGGTCGTGGGCCTCGGCGCCGTGGGCCTGTGCGCCATCGCCGCCGCCCGTGCCCGGGGAGCCCAGCGGATCATCGCCGTGGACCCCGTCGCGGACCGGCGGGAGCGTGCCCTGCAGCTCGGCGCCGACGTCGCGCTCAGCCCCGAGGCGGCCACCGACACCGCACCCGTGACCTGCGTGGTGGAGGCGGCCGGCACCCCGGCGGCCCAGAGCCTGGCGGTCGGGATGACGGCGCCGGGCGGGACCTGCTCGGTGATCGCGGTGCAGACCACCCAACGCTTCGCCGTGACCGCCATCGAGGCCTACGACCGCAACCTCACCCTGGCCTTCGGCCGTGCCAGCGTCCGCCGCACCCTGCCGGCGGTGCTCGCCGCGCTCAGGACGGGCGGGCTGGCCTCACCCGCCGGGGTGTGCGTCACCCACCCGGACGTGCCCCTGGTCGAGGGGCCCGAGGCCTACCGTCGCTTCGCCGCGCGCGAACCGGGTGTGGTCAAGATGCTGCTGCGACCCTGACCCCGCTCACACCTCTGCCACCACGGGACGCTCGAGCACGACGGTGAGCTCACCCACCCCCTCCACCTCGATGATGCGGTCGAGGTCGACGGTGGGGTCCCCACCGTCGATGCGCACCCGCAGGACCCCGGCGGCGGCAGCCTCCTCCACGGCCTGGACGCAGCGCTCGGCGTCCAGGGGTCGGGGCCGTGGCAGTCGGCTGCCCGCGCGGTAGCGCACGGCGTCGACGGGTTGGACCAACCCCGTGAACAGCCGGGTGGGTGCGCGGTTGTGGGCAGCGACCTCGGTCCGGACCCGGTGGGCGAGGATCGCGCGTAGGCTGTGGCCGCCCGTGAGGTCGTCCACCTCGGCCCGTGACAGTTCATGGCCGGCCCGGCTGACGTCACGGATCAGCACGTGCGCGCCTCCTGCCCGCCGGGCGGTTGCCCGGTCGTCGGGGGACCCGGTACGGTACCGCCACGCCGTCCGCACGCGGCTGCCCTGTC
>SKTN01000019.1 GCA_007117945.1 Nitriliruptoraceae bacterium
ACCACCGACACCACCACCGACAGCGTCCACACCTCGCGGACCACGACCGATGGGCAGCTGCTCACCCTCACCGCGCTCGCCGCCCTCGACGCACCCTTCGCGGCGGAGACCGCCGAGCTGTTCGCCGCGGTCCGCGACCACGACCTCCCCACGCTGGCAGCCCGATGTGACGACGACCTCGGGATCATCGACATCGACCCCAAGGGCGGCGCCGAGGTGATCCGCGACCGGGCCGGTTGGGAGAGCTGGTTCGTCCAGCTGTTCACCCAACTGGACGCCATGGACGCGACCACCGACACCCTGGTGTCCCGCTACGACGCCGTGAACTGGGGCACCACCGGCATGGGGGTGGTCGACTTCACCCAGCTGCTGACCGTGGGCGGGTTGACCGGTCGGTTCCACTGCGTCGTGACCATCGTGTGGAAACGGGTCGGCGACCGCTGGATCGAGGCGCGCTGGCACGCCTCCCTGCTGGACACCGACCTGCCCGAGGGCTTCGGCCAGGTCTAGACGGTCCCGGCGCCGGCGTCACCCATCGGGTGTGCGCCATGGTCGCGGCACGAACCGGGGCGTGGCAGCGGCGTACCGCTCGTAGCCCGGGAACCGCTCGGCGAGCAGGCGCTCCTCGAAGGCGGCCTTGCCGTGGAAGAAGCCCACGGTGACCACCGCCAGGGCGAGCCCGACGGCGCTGCCCGTCCGCAGGGCGATCCCCACCACGATCAGCAGCACACCGGTGTAGATCGGGTGCCGCACCTGGGCGTAGGGACCGTCGGTCTGCAACTGCCCCCCGTCGCGGGGGACGGGCGTGGGCGTGAGCCGGTCGCCGAGCCGCAGTGCGGCCCACAGCGCCCAGACGGCCCCTGTTGCGCTGATCACCCAGCTCGCGCCCACCACCCATGCCGGGGTCGGCCACAGCGTGCCCGCCGGCGTGAGCACCAGTGCGACGAGCAGCACGACCTGGCCCGCCACCAGCAGCCACCCCGTCAACCGACGCTCCATCAGCGCTCCCGACCCCGCTGCACGCCGCCGTGGTGCGGTGGCTGGCGCGAGGGTACGCAGCCGCTCCCAGCCGCGACGCCGTACCCCTGGTCACCATGGCCGTGGTCGCCACCACCGCCGTCGCGCTGCGCGCCGTGGTGGAGGGCGGCGCCGCGGGGCAGCTCCCCCCAGGTGCCGTGCCGGGGGCCTCAGGCCGGTCCGTCGGGCCGGCCGTGGCGGGCGAGGCTCGCGTTGGACCAGCGGGGGTCGTCGGTGACCTCGACACCGAACCAGTCCGGGGGCTGGAAGGCGCCGGCAGCCGCCGCGGAGGCGAACTCCACCTCGATCCGGCACAGGCCCGCCAGGTCCTCCTCGTAGATGTCCACCTCGGCGGTGTGGTCGCCCACAGGGACCCGGTAACGGGTCTTGACCAGGCGGCGTCCCGCGGTGTGGTCCCACAGGGCGTCGGCCTGCCCGGCGTCCAGGGGCAGCTCCACCTCGGTGCGGACCAGCCCACGGCCCGCCTTGACCGTCAGCCGGGCGTCATCCTCGGTGATCCGCAGCCGGACCTCGACCTCGGCTTCGCGCGCCACGTAGCCTTGGCGCATCCGGCGCCCCGCGCCGAGGTTCGCCCGCGCAGGTGGGTGGGGTGCCACGAAGGCACGCTCGACCTCGACGGACACGGGCCCTCCGGGTGCGATGGTCCGACGACCGGACGGTGACGGAGCGGGGACGCATGACCAGCGTAGTGTTCGACGTCAGCGGACTGCCGGCGACGGCGGTGGAGGCGGCCCTCGGGGCGGTAGGGGTCACCCTCGGCGCGCCCGCGACGCTGCGCCGCACCCGCTACGACACCTTCGACGCCCGCCTGCGACAGCGTGGCCTGCAACTCGAGGCCCGGGCGAGCGCCGACGAGGCGCACGCCCTCAGGGTCGCGGGCACCGACGGTCCGCCGGCCCAACTCTTCGTGGCCATGGCCCTGCCCACCGACGCGCACCTGCGCCTCCAGGGGCTGCCGCGTGGCCCGTTGCGCTCCCGGCTGCTCGCCGCGGCGGGTGACCGTGCCCTGCTCCCCCAGATCACCGTCACCGCCACGCGTCGGTCCGCCACCCTCGAGCAGGACGGTGTCCCCCGGGTGGTGGTGCACCTCGACACCGACCTGCAGGTCGACACCCCCGGCGCGGTGCCGCGGGTACTGACCTCGGGGGTCCCGACCGCCCCGCAGCGCCGCGGGCGCACCGCTGAACGCGCCGCCGAACGCACCGCCGTGACGGGCACGGACACCGACGCCGCGCCGAACACACCCACCGTCGCCCACACCACCATCGAGGTGGCAGCGCTCCCCGGCCGGGCAGAGGAGGCCGACGCGCTGCAGCGGCGTCTGCTCGCCGCCCTGCACGAGACCACCGACAGCCGCGACCCGCACGGCCCCCGAACGGGCGACGCCCTCAGCCTGGCGTCGGAGCAGGTCGGTGTGGACCTCAGGGGCTGGCGGGGCCCGGTGCGACCCGACCTCGACCGCCGGGCACCGGCACTGGTGGGCTTCCGGGCGGTGCTGCGCAGCTTCGCCGACGCCCTGGACGCGAACTGGCAGGGGGCCATCGACCACGTCGACGACGAGTTCCTCCACGATCTCAGGATCGCCGTGCGCCAGACCCGTTCACTGCTCGCCCAGGGCCGGCGCGTGCTCCCCAAGGACGTCCGCCGCGAGCAGCGCGAGGCCTTCCGCTGGCTCGGGACGGTGACCTCCCCCGCCCGCGACCTGGACGTCTACGTCGCCGGGTGGGCCGACCTGACGAGCCTGCTCGACCGGGAGGACGCCCAGGCCCTCGAGCCGGTGCTGGCCCATCTCGCCGGGCATCGGGCCGAGACCCACAGTGAGGTCGCGCGATCGCTCGGCGCGCCCCACGCGGACCGGTTGCGCGCCACGTGGAGGGGCTGGTTGGAGCTGCCCGATGACGAGGTCAGCGGGGGCAAGGACGCCGACGATCCCCTGGGCGAGGTCATCGGCGCACGTATCCTGGCCGCCCAGCAGCAGGTGCTGGAGCGGGGGCGCAGCATCACGGCCGACACCCCGGCCACGGAACTGCATGAGCTCCGCAAGGACGGCAAACGGCTGCGCTACCTCCTGGAGGGCTTCGGCCACCTCGGCGGCGGGAAGCGCAGCAAGGCCACCATCCGGCACCTCAAGCAGCTCCAGGACAACCTCGGGGCCTTCCAGGACGCCGAGGTGCAGGCCGATCGGCTGCGCACCGCGCTGCACGAGTTGGCGGAGGCGGCCGAGTCCCACGCCGACGCGAGCCTGCCCGCCGGTGCCCTGCAGGCCGGCGAACGGCTGGCGACGGCCCTAGATCGGCGGCGGGAGGAGGCCCGGGCCGGGTTCGACGCCCGCTTCGCGGCCTACGACCGCAAACCCGCCCGGCGCACGCTGACGGCGCTCGTCGAGAGGATGTCCCGGTGAAGGTGGTCGCCACGGCCAGCATCAAGGGCGGGGTCGGCAAGACGGCGACCGCGGTGAACCTGGCCGCGGAGGCCACCCGCAGCGGGATCCGGGTCCTGCTCTGGGACCTCGATCCCCAGGGCTCCGCCACCTACCTCCTGCGGGCCGAGCACCGCCTGGCCGGTGGCGGTGCCCGCGATCTGGTGTCGGGCGAGTCGGAGCTGTTGGGCGAGGTCCGTGCCACCTCGGTCGAGGGGTTGCACGTGCTGCCCTCGGACACCTCCCTGCGCTACCTGGACCGGCACCTGGACGCGGCCGGCAAGCCGCGTCGTCGTCTCGGCAAGCTGCTCGCCCCCCTGGCGCCGGCCTACGACCTGGTGGTGCTGGACTGCCCGCCGGGGGCGTCGCTCGGCATCGAGTCGGCGCTGCGCGCCACCCACCTGCTGCTGGTGCCGGTGGTGCCGACGACCCTGGCCATGCTGACGCTGTCGCAGCTGGAGGAGCTGGTGGCGGCCAGCCGACAGGGACCGCAGCTCCTCGTCCACATCTCCATGCTCGACCGCCGCAAGGCGCTGCAGCGGGAGACGGCCACGGAACTGGCGACCCGCCCGGACGTCCTGGACACCGTGGTCCCCAACACCACGGCGGTGGAACGCATGGGCCCCGAGCGCGCACCCGTGCGGGCCTTCGCCCCGCGCTCCCCCGCCACGCTGGCCTACGAGCAGCTGTGGGCGGAGGTCGCCGAGCGGCTGTGGTGAACCGCCGGTCGGTGCAACCTGGCCAGGACGCTGTGCGTCCTACCTAGTGCGGCGTCGCGACGGGCGTGAGCAGGGGCAAAGGGCCCTCAGCCGCCCGGCGACGTCGCCACCCCGGACCCGGAGCACCGATGTTCGACGACCCGACCCTCTGGCGGTGGTCGGCGCTGGCCCTCGTGGCAGCCCTACTCGGCGGCGTGCTGACCTACCTGGCTGTCACCACCCCCGTGACCCTCGCGGTGGATGGCGAGGAGCACCGTGCCCGCACCGTCGCCACCGAGGTGGAGGGTGCCCTGGAGGCCCTCGGCGTCGATCTGCGCCCCGGTGATGAGGTGGAGCCGCCACCGGACACGGCCCTCGAGAGCGGTACCACCATCACCGTCCGACGGGCATCGATCCTGGAGGTGGTGATCGACGACCCTGCCGCGGTGCTCGACCTGGACGGTGAGCGACGCACGCTGCGCGCCGTCGCCGGCAGCATCGGTGCTGTGGTGGACACCGCCACGCAGGAGCCCAGCGACGATGCGCTCGCCGAGCTCGCCACGCTGCGTGAGGACGAGCGGGTCCGGCTCTCCCCACCGGCCGACACCCCGCTGGGCGGTGGCGAACGCCTCGAGGTCCTCCTGGAGGTGGCGCGACCGGTCACCCTCACGGTCGACGGCGAGACACAACCCCTGCACACCTTCGCCGGCACCGTCGGACAGCTGCTCGACGACCGCGAGGTGACCCTCGGTGCGCACGACCGGGTCGATCCCGCGCGCGGCACCGTCCTGGACGAGGTCGAGGAGGTGCGCGTGCGCAGGGTCGAGGTGACCGAGGAGGTGGAGGAGGTCGTCGTCGAGCACGACGTGGACCGACGGGAGACCGACGAGCTGCCCAAGGGCGAGGAGGAGGTGGCCACCGAGGGCGAGGACGGCCTGCGACACGACACCTACGAGGTGGTGCGCGTCGAGGGCGAGGAGGAGTCCCGGGAACGCATCGACCAACAGCTCGTGCGCGAGCCGGTCGACGAGGTGCGGCGGGTCGGCACCGCGTCACCCGAGCCCGACCCCGAACCCGCGCCGGAGCCGGACCCCGAGCCGGAGCCCGAGCCCGAGCCCACACCGGCGCCGCCGCCCGACGATGGGCAGGAGATCCACCTGACCTTCGACGATGGCCCCCATCCCACCTACACCCCGCAGATCCTCGATCTGTTGGCGGCCTACGACGCGACCGGCACCTTCTTCATGGTCGGCGAGGAGGTCGCCGCGCACCCGCAGGTGGCCCAGCGGGTGGCGAGCGAGGGCCACGTGATCGGCAACCACACCTGGTCCCACGCGCGCCTCACCGAGGTGGACGAGCCGACCTTCGCCGCCGAGATCCTCGACACCCAGGCGGTGCTGGAGGACACCGTCGGTCAGGCACCGACCTGCCTGCGACCACCCTTCGGTGCGCGCGACGACGCGGTCAACCAGGGTGCCGACGACCTCGGTCTCCGCATGGCGATGTGGGACGTCGACCCGCGTGACTGGGAGCGTCCGGGTACCGACACGATCGTTGACCGGGTGCGCAGCGAGGTGCAGCCGGGCGACGTCGTGCTGCTCCACGACGGGTTCCGTGACCGCGGGCAGACGGTGGCGGCGCTGGAACGCCTCCTCGCGGAGCTGTCGGACCGGGGCTACCGGTTCACCGCCATGCCCGGCTGCTGACCCGCCCCGGGCACTCACTACCGTGGCGGTGCCGGACCACGACACGGAGGCGGCACCATCAGCACACGCATCCACGCGGAACGGCTGATCCCGGGACGCGGCGCGGTCGTCGAGGACGCCGTCGTCGACCTCGACGGGCCCCTGGTCAGCTACGCCGGGGCGGCAGCTGACGCGCCTGACGCCCCGGGCGCCGAGGTGGTGCGCACCGACACCGTCATGCCGGGGCTGTGGGACTGCCACACCCACCTGATCGGCTTGACCAGCATGCGGTTGTCCCGGCTCGTGGAGGTCCCCGTCGCCGTGCGTGCGGCCCGCGCGACCGCGGACCTGCGCCGGGCGCTGGCCGCGGGCGTCACCTCGATCCGTGACGCAGGTGGCCTGGGGGTCCTGCTCGGTCGCGCGGTCTGCGAGGGTTCGATCCCCGGACCGAACACCTACGGCGCCGGTGCGATCCTGTCCACCACGGGCGGGCATGGTGACCTCCACGACCTGCCCCTGTCCTGGGTGCACGACCTCGCCCACCTCGACGGGACGCTCAGGCTGTGCGACGGCGTGGACCGGTGCATGACCGCGGTGCGCGAGCAGCTGCGCATCGGCGCCGACGTGATCAAGGTGTGCGCCTCGGGCGGGGTGCTGTCCGAGCGCGACCACCCCATCCACCAGCAGTTCACCGACGCGGAGCTGCGGGCCATCGTCGAGGTCGCGGGGATGGCCGAACGCACGGTGATGGCCCACTGCCACGGCAAGCCGGGGATGCTGGCCGCGATCGAGGCCGGGGTGGGCACCATCGAACACGGCACCTACCTCGATGAGGAGGTGTGCGCCGCGATGCGGGAGCGGGGCGTGGCCCTGGTCCCGACCCGGCTGATCGTCGCGGACCTCATGGCGGCCGGGCAGGGACCGCTGTCCGATGCGATGTGGGAGAAGCTGGTCGCCACCGACGCCCGCCACCGTGACGCCGTCGCCCTCGCCCACGAGCAGGGGGTGACCATCGCCATGGGGACCGACATCGCCATCTCCGTGCCCGACGCGCCAGATGCCTGGGGCCGCCACGGCCACGAGCTCGGGCTGCTGTGCGAGGCCGGCCTCAGCCCCCTTGCCGCCATCGAGGCCGCCACCGCCAACGGTCCGCTCAGCCTCGGACCCCGGGCGCCCCACACCGGTCAGCTCGTCGCCGGGTTCGATGCCGACGTCATCACCGTGGACGGCGATCCGAGCACCGACATCGCCATCCTGGCCGACCCCACCAACGTCACCGGCGTGTGGGTCCGCGGCGACCGCAAGGTCCCCGGCGTCGCGTAGCCCGACCCGGGACTGGCACGCTGGACGCCGCCGCACGCGGGAACCACGGCTCCCGAGCGCTCCCCCACAGGAGGCCCACCATGGACCGACGCATCTACGTGCTCCGCCACGCGAAGTCCAGCTGGGACGACCCCCATCTGGCCGATCACGACCGACCCCTCAACGACCGGGGCCGAGCTGCACTGCCCAAGCTGGAACGCGCCCTGACCCCGGAGGGTGACGGGATCGACGTCGTGCTGTGCTCCTCCGCGGCGCGGACCGTGGCGACCCTGGAGGGGGTACGCGGCGCACTGCGCCCGGAGGTCGAGGTGGTGGTCGACGAGGCGCTGTACGGCGCGAGCGCCGACACCTGGCTCCAGCGCTGCCAGGACCTCGACGACAGCGTCGGCGGGGCGCTGCTGATCGGCCACAACCCCGGTGTCGGTGAGCTGATCGATCGGCTCACCGGCTCCGGGGAGGACGAGGCCCTCGAGCAGCTCGCCTCGAAGGTGCCCACGGGAGCCCTGGCACGCTGCGCCTTCGCCGGGGCGTGGGCACAGCTGGGCAGCGACACCTGCCACCTCGAGGCGTTGCTGGTCCCCAAGCGCCTGCCGTAGCGGACCCGCCGCCCGGTCCCGGCCCCCGCCACCGGGGCGGCGTGGGGCCACGGGCCCATCGGCACCACGCGCCACGTCCACCCCGCACTGTCCCGCGACGGGCGGTCGTGCCATCCTGTTGGCGGTGTCGGCACAGGAGCGGGGCCCATGGACCGGATCGTGGTGGGGATCGACGGCTCGGAGGGGGCGGTGCGGGGGTTGCGCTGGGCCCTCGAGGAGGCGGCGTTGCACGGCGCGCTCCTCGAACTGGTCCACACCTACCCGAAGCTGGAGCACAGCTACCCCCAGCCCTCCGTGGTGGAGCTGCCCGAACGCGGGTCCCTGGCGACCCCTCAGGAGCTCGAAGCCGCCAAGGAGGAGGTGTTCGACACCGCCCTGCGCCGTGCGGGCGGCCCTGGCGACGTGGAGGTCCGCAGGACGGTGCGCGCCGGTGGGCCCGCGCAGACGCTGTGCGAGGTCGCCGAGGGCGCGGACCTGCTGGTGGTGGGGGCGCGTGGCCTGGGTGGGTTCCGGGGACTGCTGCTCGGCTCCGTGAGCCAACAGGTCATCGCCCACAGCCCCTGTCCCGTGGCCATCATCACCCCACGGGGGCAGGAGTGACCCGACCGGGCGCAGGCACGGTCGCGGTGAGCACGGACGGGACCGCAGATCGCAGGACCGACGCCGACCACCGCCCCGGGTAGCACCCGGGGCAGACACACCCGTGACCGGGGTGGTGACGAGCCGAGGGCGCCCCCGGTCAGCCATGCCGTCGTACGGTGGCGCACCACCGTGCCGCGTGTTCACCGGGGGGTCGTGGCCGGCTCCACCGCGGCGTCGACCGCGGCACGCCGGGTGGCGACGCGCCCCTCCAGTCGGCGGCCCATCGCCACGGTCGCGGGCAACAGCAGACCGCAGAGGGCGACCGCGACCGCCAGCTGCCACCACACCTCGGCGAGCCCGGACCCGGCCACCGTCGCCTCGTGGACCGGTGCGAGGAAGTAGTAGGTCGGGCCGAGCCGGGCCGGCCAGATGGGCAGCTCCGGCCACAGGAAGAAGATGACCGGGTAGAACAGCAGCAGCCCGCCACCCTTCCACGCAGCGAACATCGTGTTGGTGTCGGGTGCCCAACAGCCGAGGATCAGCCCGACCTGCGCCATCATCACCGCGCCCAGCACGATCGCGGGCAGCAGCACCAGGGGCGCCACGCCGAGCACGCCGTTGATCGCCAGGGTGATGGTCCCCGCCGTCACCGCCAGGATCACCCCGAGCAGGCCCTTGGCCACCAGGACCTCCGCCACGCGGCTGGGCGTGACCAGCAACGCGTCCAGGGTCCGGGCCTGCTTCTCCTCGATCAGGCTGGAAGCGGGGATCATCACCCCCGCCAGGGCCACCGCCATGATCACCACCAGCGGCAGCATCCTGCCCTCGAGGGGGACACCCTCCTCGTCGAGGGCGACCAGGTCCACCTCGACGGGCGCGCTCGTCCCCTCCACCGCCCGTACCTGGTCGAGGACGGTCACCGCGACCAGGGTGCGGGTCGAGGTGTGGCTCTGGCCGCCGACGAACAGCTCCAACTCGGGCTGCGCGCCGGCACGTACCGCGGCGTCGAACCCGGGCTGCAGGACCAGGCCGGCGTCGAGATCGTCGGCCTCGACCAGGGCACGCAGCTCCTCGGCGTCGTCCAGGAGCGTGACCGTGAGCCCGTCCAGGTCCTGGGCGGCAGCGACCAGCGAGGATGCCCCGAGATCGACGATCCCGAGCCGCGGGGGCGCGTCGAGCAACCCGCCGAACACCCCGCGCACCAGCAGGGTCACCACCACCGGGATGACCAGCGCCCACAGCACCAGGGGTGAGCGAGGACCGAGCTTGAGGTCCTTGACCAGCAGCGTCCTGGTCCGGGCAGCGCTCACCACCACCTCCTCACAGCCGCGCCACGCGACGTCGCAACAGGACCACACCGACGGTGAACAACACGCCGCACCACAGGAGCAGGGAAGCGAGGTGCGGCAGCGACTCGGCCCAACCGTCCCCGAAGGCGACCGTGCCGATCAGGATCTGCACCAGCCCGTAGCTCGGCAGCACCTGCACCCAGGTCGGTGCGCTGCCGGGGAAGAGCGCGCCGATCGCCGGGATCAGGGCGGGAAGGCCGATCAGGAAGCTGAAGAACACCACCTCGACGAAGTCCCTGCCGCTGGAACCGGCGATCAGTCCGATGCCCGTCACCAGCACCGCGCCGAGGAGCAGGGTGACGCTGAGCAGCCCGATCCGGCTGCTGCCCACCCCCGTGGCGACCAGCAGCACGAACGCCTGCGTGAAGGCCAGGATGGTCCCGACCACGGTCTTGGACAGCAGGACGTCCCCGATCCGCACGGGCGTGGCCAGCACGGCGGTGATGGTGCGAAGGTGGATCTCGCTCGCGACCAGCGAGGCGAGGGCGAACATCTCGACGAACAGGGCGATGAACACGAACATCGGCCGGAACTGGTCGCGCAGGGACAGCTGCGCACCGGCTCGATCGACCCCCAGTACGACCTCCTCCTCCGCCGGTGGGGTGACGGGTGGTGGCACACCGGCCAGGGCGAAGGACAGCTCCCGGACCATGGCGAGCAGCGCGGGCCGCAGCTCCGCGGGCGCCTCCGCGGCGAGCAGGACGCGCACCCTCGGCTGCCCGCCGTCCGCAAGGACCCCCGGCAGGTCGGCGGGCAGGTCGAGGCCGGCGAGCAGCGTGTCGCCCTGACGGACCGCTTCCTCAAGCGCAGCGGAGGTGTCGAAGTGGACGACCTCGAGGCCCTCCTCGTCACCGATCAGCGCCGTGAGCGGGTCGGCACCCTCGACGTGGACGCCGAGACGCAGCGTCTCGTCCACCTCAGCCGGCAGGAGCCAGAAGACGCCGACGAAGAACACGAGGCCGACGACGGTCACGACCACGTAGAACCGGTCCCGGGCGTGGATCCGCAGGTCCTTGGCGACGAAGGCCCTGACGGTCCCCCAGCGGGAGCTCACGTCAGGCCCCGCCCCGCCAGCGCCACGAAGACGTCCTCGAGGGTGGCCTCCTCGGAGTGGACGGTGAGGACCTCCCCGGCGCCGAGCAGGCCGGGTAGCTCGGCAGCGAC
>SKTN01000270.1 GCA_007117945.1 Nitriliruptoraceae bacterium
GACGCCGACCCCGACGCCGACGCCATCCTCGCCGTCGCCTACTGCGCGGCCGTCGAGGAGATGACCCGGCTGAACCGTGCTGCCGCACGCGTCGCCCAGGAGCACGGCGCCACCGCCGCCACCGACGTCACCGGGTTCGGGCTGCTCGGTCACCTGCACCGGCTCGCCACCGCCAGCGGTCTGGCCGCCACCGTGGACGCCGCGCGCGTCCCCTTGCTGCCCCACGTCGGCGCCCTGCTCGACGCGGGGTTCGTCCCCGGCGGCTCCCAGCGCAACGCCGAGCAGGCCGCCCGCTACCTCACCGGTGACCTGCCCTCGGACCGCACCCGCCTGCTCCTGGCCGACGCGCAGACCTCCGGCGGTCTGCTGTTCACCGTCGACGAGGACGACGCGGACGCGGCGGTGGCCGCGCTGGTCGACCTCGGGCACACCGCCGCGCGGATCGCCACCACCTCGGCGGGGGAGCCCGGCACGGTCGAGGTGGCCGGGGACGTCGCGGAACCGGTGCGCCCACGGTGAGCGATCCCCGACGCGCCGTGCCGGCCCTCGGTCGCCTGGTCACCCGTCCGGCGGTGGTCGCCGCCATCGGCGAGTACGGCCGCGAGCCCGTGGTGACCGCCCTGCGCACCGTCCTGGACCACACGCGCCACACCGCCAGCGCCGGCGGCCCCGTCGAGGACGAGGACGCCCTCATCGCACGGGCGATCACGGCCGTCGAGGAACGTCCGGCGCCGCAGCTCACCCCTGTGATCAACGCCACCGGTGTCCTGCTCCACACCAACCTCGGACGTGCCCCGCTGTCGCCCGACGCCGTGGCCGCCGTCACGGCGGCGGCCGGCACCGTCGACCTCGAGGTGGATCTCGACACCGGTGAGCGGGGTGGCCGGGACGCACCCGTCCGTGACGCTCTGGTGCGCCTGACGGGTGCCGGTGCAGCCTTCGCCGTCAACAACGGTGCCGCCGCCCTCGTGCTGGCCCTGTCCGCCCTGGCAGGTCAGGGCGGCGTCGCCGTGAGCCGTGGGGAGCTCGTGGAGATCGGCGGCTCCTTCCGCATCCCCGACATCGTCGCCTCGGCCGGCACGCGGCTGGTGGAGATCGGTACCACCAACCGCACCCACCTCGCGGACTACCGGGCCGCCGTCGAGGCCGGGGCCAGCGCGATCCTGCGCGTGCACCCGAGCAACTTCCGGATGGACGGGTTCGTCCACCGCCCCACCACGGCCGAGCTCGTCGAGGTGGCCGCCGAGGCGGGCGTGCCCTTCATCGACGACCTCGGTTCCGGGCTGCTGCGAGCGCACCCCGCGGCGGTCGACGAACCCGTGGCCGCCGAGGCGATCGCCGCCGGCGCCTCGATCGTGGTGTTCTCCGGTGACAAGCTCCTGGGCGGGCCCCAGGCCGGCATCATCGCGGGGCAGGCGGAGCTGGTCGAGCGGTGCCGGCGGGCCCCCCTGGCCCGGGCGCTGCGCCTCGACAAGCTGCGGATGGCCGCCCTGGCCGCGACCCTGGCGGCCTACGAGCGCGACGCTGCCGGCGAGCTGCCGGTGTGGGCCATGGCCGAGGCAGATGTCGCTGACCTGCGCCGCCGGGCCGAGGCGGTGGTCGCCGGTTGCCGGGGCAGCGACCCCGCCGGGGCCGGGTCCGATCAGGCCCCCGGCGACGGATCCGAGCAGTCCCCCGGCGGTGGGGCCGACATCGAGGTGGTAGCCCTCGACGCGGTCCTGGGTGGCGGATCGACCCCCGGGGCCACGTTGAGGAGCGCCGGTGTGGCGGTGGCCTCGGCCGCCCCGGCCGACGCCCTGGCCCGCGCGCTGCGCACCGGCACGCCGGCGGTGGTGCCGCGCATCGTCGACGACCGTGTGGTCCTCGATCTGCGTGCGGTCCCGCCGGAGGAGGATGGGCGGCTGGTCGCAGCCCTACGTGCCGCGCTCGTGGCGACGGGTCCCGACGCCGGACACCACACCACCGCGGGACACGGGCTCGCCGCTGGGCACCAGGACGCCGCCGGGCACCAGGACACCGCGTGATGCGGGTGGTCGCCACCGCCGGGCACGTGGACCACGGCAAGTCCGCCCTGGTGCGGGCGTTGACCGGCCGGGAGCCCGACCGCCTCGCAGAGGAGCGTCGTCGCGGGTTGACGATCGACCTCGGCTACGTGTGGACCGACCTCGGGGCGGAGGGCCGCAGCGTCACCGTCGCCTTCGTCGACGTCCCGGGCCACGACCGCTTCCTCACCAACATGCTGGCGGGCGTGGGTGCCGTCGAGGACGTGCTGTTCGTGGTTGCCGCCGACGACGGCTGGTCCGCGCAGTCCGAGGAGCACCTGGAGATCGTCACCCTGCTCGGTCGGCGCATCGTGGCCGCGGCGGTGACCAAGGCCGCTCCCGCGGGTGCCGAGCGCGCCGCCGAGGTGGTCGCCGAGGTCCGCGGGCGGCTCGCGGAGGCGGGCGTTCCCGACACCCCGGTGCTCGCCGTGGACGCCCTGGAGCCCTCGGGCCTGGAGGAGCTCCGCGCGGTCCTGGTGGAGGCCCTCGCTCCCGGCGCAAGCGTTGCCGACGGCGGCGACCAGGTCGGGGACCCGTTGACGTCCTTCCCTCGGCTGTGGGTCGACCGGGTGTTCACCGCTCCGGGTGCGGGCACCGTGGTCACGGGCACCCTGGTCAGCGGGCAGCTCCACCGCGGCGGGCAGGTCGCGGTGCTCCCCGGGGGCGTACGAGGTCGGATCCGGGAGCTCAGGAGCCTGGAGATGTCCGTGGAGACCGCCACGGCACCTGCACGGGTGGCCGTCGCTCTGGCCGGTGTGGACAGCGCCCAGGTCGACCGCGGTGACGCCCTGGTCGGGCTGCGTCGCGACGGCAGCCCCGACGGC
>SKTN01000385.1 GCA_007117945.1 Nitriliruptoraceae bacterium
CCGGAGACGGCGGTGAGGTGCGTCAGCGAGGTCGCCTGCATCGCCTCGCGGTCGCTGAGGGGCAGGAGCCGGGTGTCACCCGTGACGAAGCCGACGAGCAGGCCTCCATGCCGGTCATCGAGGTGGCGCGTGGCCGCTGTCCGGACCCGTGCGCGCAGCCACTCCGTGGCCCGGGCCGGTGCGCCACCGGGCCCGGCGATCTGCACCTGCTGGACGTCGAGGGACACCCGGACGTGCTGCTGCGCCAGCCAGTCGCCGTACCCGCCGTCGGGTAGGGGCCGGGCGGTGGCCACCAGACGCAGTCGGTCGCCGAGGGCAGGCGGCGACGCCTCGAGCACGAAGGCCGCGCGCTCGCTCACCAGCGGCCCGCTGCCGGCTGCACCGGCCACCCGACCGATCACCTGCCAGCCGGAGGTGATCGGTCGCGGCTCGCTGACGACGGTCACCTCCAGGGTGGCGGCGCCGCCCTCGGCGGCCAGACGGGGCAGCGTCCCGTGGGTGGCGGCATCGGCGCGCAGGACCACGCCGGACCAGGCCGTGGCGACCACCGCGCACAACGCGAGCACGCCCACCGCCGTCGGGCACCTCGCCCGGGTGCGGTACCGCAGGGCCAGCAGGCCGAGCGCGGCCACGCTGATCGCCGCCAGGACCCAGGCCGTGCCGCCGGACCAGGGCACGAAGGGCAGGGCCCGTCCGATCGCCCGGACGTCCAGCAGGAGCCCGGGGCCCGGGGGCACCTCCCCCGGCAGCCTGGTCAGGTGTTGGCTGACGGCCCCCGTGCCCACGGGCCGTGCCCGCGCTCCCCCACCCGCACGCACCGTCCGTGCGGCGACCGTGCCCGTCAGCACGACCCCACCCGCCCACAGCGGCACGGGACCGAGGACCGCGCCCAGGGCAGCGCGCCTCACCGCACCACGATCAGCGGCGCGAGGTTCTGGAAGGTCGCCTCACCGATGCCCGAGACCGCACGCAGGTCCCCGGGTGCCTGGAACGGACCGTGCTCCTCGCGGTGGGCGACGATCGCCGAGGCCCGTGCCGGTCCGATGCCGGGCAGGGTCTCGAGTTCGTCGGCACTGGCGCGGTTGAGGTCGATGCGACCCTCCGGGTCCTCGCCGCTGCCGCCCTGCGGTCCGGCCTCGCCCGGTGCGGTCGCCGGGCCGTCGGCCGTGGCCGGTGGGGGTTCCTCCCCCTCGCGGGGGACGTGCACCTGTTCCCCGTCGACGAGCACCCGGGCGAGGTTGACGCGGGCCGCATCGGCGTCGGCGGTCAGACCACCGGCCGCGGCCACCCCGTCACCGACGCGCGCTCCCCCCGGCAGGGTGACCAACCCGGGGCGCTGCACCGCACCGGAGACGTGGACCATGAGGACCGCGCCGGCCGTCCCGACCTCCGTTGCCCCACTGAACCCGCGCTCCTGACCGGGGTGTGGTCGGTCCGTCGGCGCCGGTTCCTGGGGGGCCTGATCCGTACGTGCCCACGCCTGCGGGTCCTGGCCCGTGGCGGCGTGGTCGACCAGGTCCTCGGTGCCCGCGCCGTCCTCCGCCAGGGACGTCCCCGCCGTCGCCATGGCGGTCGCATCGGCGGGCGCAGCGACGCTGCCGTACCACCACACCAGGGTGGCGGCCACCGACCCGGCCAGCAGCAGCGCGAGTCCGAGGAGCTCCGCCGGCGTCGGCGACAACCAGGCGGTGATCCGCTCCCCGAGGCTCCCGGCTACCACGCCGTCGTCGCCGTCCAGGTCCGCCGCCGGACCACCGATGACCGGACCGTGGGCCGGGTCACGGTCCGCGGGTGGGTGGCCTGCAGCGGTGGTCGTCATGGCGGCAGCGTGCACCCTCGGGCGCGCCCGTAGGCGATGGACCCGCCCGGGCCTGTGGACAGCGCGGCGTGGGCGCGGGCCCGACGTCCCGGACACCGCGCGCCCGCGCAGGGCCGCGAGAGCCCATTCACCGGACCGCGAGAGCCCGGGCGCCGGGCCGCAGGAGCGCAGGCGCGGGGCCGCCCACGGCCCCGGCCGCGGCCGCGTGGTCGTGTCCTGGGCTCACGCCCAGGGACCGACCCTGGCACGGCGTGCCGACCGCCGAACCGGGGTCGGGGCGGTCGTGTCCTGGGCTCACGCCCAGGACACGACCCTCACACGGTGGGCCCACCGCGGAACCGGGTCGGGACCGCGGCGGGGCCCGGAGGTGGCGCGCGTCTACCGGGAGCCGTCCTCGCGGCTCGGGACCACGACCAGCCCCACGGCCCCCGGACCCACGTGGGTCCCCACGACCGCGCCGATCAGGGTCTCGAGGCGCCCCTCGATCGGCACGGACCTCTCCAGCGCGGCCCACAGCTGAGCGGCCCGCTCGGGCGCGACGGCGTGGGTCACCATCGCATCCACCGGTTTCCCACCGGCAACCTCCCCGGCCAGCGCCGCGACCCGCTCCAACGCCCGGGCCCAGGTGCGGGTGCGCTCACGGACCTCCACGCGACCCTCGTCGGTCACGTGCAGGATCGGCTTGACCTTCAGCGCCGTCCCGATCGCGGCCTGGGCACCCGTCAGGCGACCACCGCGCCGCAGGTGGTCGAGGGTGTCCACCACGATCAGGCTCACCGAGGTGGCCCGCACCCGCTCCGCAGCGGCCACCACCTCCGCCACGCTGCCACCGGCCTGGGCGACGCGGTGGGCCGCGAGGGCGGCCATCCCGAGCGCGCCACCGACCAGGCGGCTGTCCACCACCTCGACGTCGACGGGTGCCCGGCGTGCCCGGTCACGGGCCAGGGCGACGGTGCCCGACAGCGCCGCCGAGCAGTGGAGCGACACCAC
>SKTN01000025.1 GCA_007117945.1 Nitriliruptoraceae bacterium
CCCGATCAGGGTGTCCCGGGTGTCGCGAGGGCACGCGATCGCAGGGACGCCCGATCAGCGTGGCGCCCGATCACGTGAGCAGGAGGTCACTGCTCCTTGAAGTCCTCGGGCGTGACCTCGTCGAGGAAGGCCCGGAACTGGCGGACCTCCTCCTCGTCGTCCCCACCGCTGGTGCTGCCGCCCTCGTCGTCGTCCTCGATCTCCAGGCCGGCCTCGTCGAGGACCTCCTCGGCGGAGAGGATCGGGACCTCACCGAGCCGTGCGGCCAGGGCGATGGCATCCGAGGGGCGGGCGGAGACGGTGTGGGGTTCGCCGTCGCGCAGCAGCTTGAGCTCCGCGTAGAAGGTCCCGTCCCGCAGCGCGGTGACGTGGACGGCGACCAGTTCCACCGACAGCTCCCCCAGCACGTCCACGAACAGATCGTGGGTCAGGGGGCGGGGCGTCTCCACACCCTGCAGCGCGAAGGCGATGGCGGTGGCCTCCACGGCACCGATCCAGATCGGCAGGTACCGCGTGCCCTCGCGCTCCTTGAGCAGCACGATCGGTTGGTTGGCCGGCAGCTCGACGCGCACGCCGACCAGCTCCATCTCGATCACGGGGCGCTCCTCGCTGTGGGGGTCGCGGCGGTCGCGAGCATGTGCCATCGTGCCATCCGGCCAGCGGGGCGCAGCGACACGCGGCGCAGGGACCGACGCGGGACGACGCGAGGCTAGCTAGCCGAGCTCCTGGCTCGCAGCACGCGCGCGCAGCGCTGCGTAGGCACCGTCCACGGCGGCCCGGCCGAGCCGGGTGGCGATCTCCTCGGTCGCCTCGGGCGCACGGCTGCGGTCCAGCACCGCGGTGAGTCGCCCCACCTCCTCGCCGTCGGAGCGCACCGGGACCCGGGCGTCACCCTCCGGCGGACGCGCGGCGATCGGCAGCTCCAGCACGGCCTCCTCGGCAGTTGGTAGGACCAGCTCCGTGGGCTCCACCTCGAGCCCGATCTCCCCACCGGCGACGCTGAACCGCAGGGACGCGGTCAGGCTGCGGACCTCGTAGGCGTCGAAGCCCAGATCGAGGAGGCGGCGGGCCTCATCGAAACGCGCGGGGTCGTCCCCGGCGTCGAGGATCACGGCGACGAGCTCCCGCTCCCCCCGGGCGGCGCTGCCCACCAGCGAGTTCCCCGCGGCCGCGGTGAACCCGGTCTTGACCCCCGTGGCGTCGGGGTAGCTACCGAGCAGCAGGTTGCGGCTGGCGACGGTGCCCTCGCTCGGCAGGGTCACCTCGTCGCGGCCGAGGACCGGGCCCAGCTCCTCGTGGGCGAGCGCCGCCTGGGACAGCAGAGCGAGGTCCATCGCGGACAGCAGGTTGCCGTCGTCGAGGCCCGAGACGCTGACCAGCTCGAGCCCACCGACGCCGAGGGCCGCCGCGTCGGCCTCCATCAGGCGCAGGAACTCCTCCCGCGACCCGCCGACGTGCACGGCCAGCGCCTCGGCCGCCTCGTTCCCGGAGCGCGCGATGATGGCGTCCACGAGCTCGGCGACGGTCCAGGTGTCACCGGGTTCCAGCCCCACCCCCGAGCCAGGCACGTCGACGACCTCCTCTCCCACGGTCACCTCATCGTCGAGGTCGACGCGTTCCAGGGCGGTCAGCGCGGTGAGCACCTTCACCGTCGAGGCCACCGGCCGGCGCTCGTCGGCGTTGCGGGCGGCCAGCACCTGCCCCGAGGTGGTGTCGAGGAGCACGTAGGCGCTCGCCTCCATCCCGATGGGCCGGGGCCAGCCGGCCAGCGGCTCCGCGATCGGCGGAGTGGGTCCCGGCTCCAGGGCCTGTGCCGGTAGCGAGGGGGGCAGCACCCCGAGCAGGACGGCGAGTCCCGCCAACCAGGCCACCAGCAGGTGGCGCCCACCCGGTGCCCGTCGCGGGCGACGTTCGGCGCGCTCGGCGCCGGTGGTCGCCACGGTCACGGTCGGAGCAGGGACCGCAGGCGCTGGACCAGCAGCGCCCGGTGCAGCGACGCCCCGGCGGTGGCCAGCAGGTCCGCCTGCTCCCCCGCGGCCCGCCGGCTGTCGGGGTTGCGCTGGCGGAGCAGGGGTGTGACCAGCTGTTCGGCCAGGGCGTGCTCCCGCTCGGCGAACTGGCGGTACATCCGCAGGTGCCGGGCCTCGAGTCCGCCGCCCAGCAGCTGTCCCGCGAGCCGCGCGATGTCCACCGCCTCGGCGTCGTAGGGCGGCGCGGGCAGCAGACCGTGCTCCACGAGGCCGGCCACATCGGCCACCTCGACCCCCGCGGCGGCCGCGAGCTGCTCGGTGTCCAGCGCGGGACCCGCCGGCACGGGCTGCGAGGGCAGATGCTCCACCACCCCGTGCGCGCCGGTACCGGCCGCCGCGGCGGAGGTTGGCGCCTCGGTTGCCGTCGGCGACACCGTCGAGGTGGCAGGAGCGCCGGCTGCGGAGCCGGGGGCAGCGTGACCCGCGCGGGCACCGTCACCTGATCCGGGCTGGAGGGGGGCGCCGGGCGCCCGGTCGCGCTGCTCGAGCTCCTCGCGGATCACCTTCAGGGGCAGGTAGCGGTCGCGTTGGGCGCGCAGGACGTAGCGCAGCCGCTCCACGTCAGCGGGCGTGAACTTGCGGTACCCGGACTCCGTGCGGTCGGGGCTGATCAGCCCCTCGGACTCCAGGAAGCGGATCTTGGAGATCGTGATGTCGTCGAACTCTTCCCGGAGCTGGTTGAGAACCTCACCGATGGTGTGGGTGGTCACGGCATCTCCCCGAGCGACGACCCCGGATCTCCGACGTAGAGCACCTTGAACCGACCGATCTGCAG
>SKTN01000271.1 GCA_007117945.1 Nitriliruptoraceae bacterium
GCGGTCTCCACCAGGCCCGCCGCGAGGGCGTCCTCCAGGGCCAGGGCGGTGATCGGCGGGAGGTCGGAGGGGTGGATGCCCTCGCGGACCCGCAGGCCGAGCAGGAGCCGCTCGGCAGCGCGCTGGTCGACGTCGAGCACCTCCTCGCCCACCACGGGCCCCTCGCCCCCACCCCAGGGCGCGGCGCCGGCGCTCTCGACGGCGTGGACGTACCGGGGGGTGCTGCGGACCGACCACCAGCGCCGCCCGGCGAGGTGGCCATGGGCGCCGGCCCCCACACCGAGGTAGTCGCCGTGCCGCCAGTACAGCAGGTTGTGCCGGCTGCGCGAGGCCGGACCCCGGGCCAGGTTCGACACCTCGTAGTGCTCGAACCCGCCCGCGGCCAGGATCCGCCGCAGCGCCTCGAAACGGTCGGCCTGGACGTCCTGGTCCACGTCGCTGAGCTGTCCGCGGTCCACCCGCCGCCCGAAGGGCGTGCCCTCGTGGATCGTCAGCGCGTAGGCGGAGACGTGCTGGACCCCGGCACGCAGCACCTGCGCGAGGGTGGCCTCCCAGTCCGCGGCGCGCTCCCCGGGCGTGCCGTACATCAGGTCGAGGCTCAGCTCGCTGATGCCCGCCGCGCGGGCCAGCTCCACGGCGACCAGGGGGGCCTCGGGGCCGTGGCCCCGCTCCAGGGTCGCGAGCACACCGGGGGTGAAGGACTGGGCGCCGATGGACAGCCGGTTCACCCCGGCGTCGGCCAGGGCGGCGAACAGCGCCGGGGAGGCGGTCTCCGGGTTCGCCTCGACGGTGACCTCGGCGTCCGGCGCGACATCGAGCTCGCGGCCGACGGCCGCCACCACCGCGGCCAGCTGCTCGCCTGCCAGCAGGGTCGGGGTGCCGCCACCGACGTAGATGCTGGTCACCTCGGGCCAGGTCTCACCGAGGTGGACCGCCGTCGGCGGGCCGTGGGCCCGGGGCCCCGCCGCCACCTGCCGGGCGAGGTCGGTGGTCAGCGCCGCGACGTAGCGGGCCTCGAGGTCGTCCCGGCGGGCGGCGTCCAGGCCCCCGACGGGCGCCACCGCGAAGTCGCAGTAACCGCAACGGTGGTGGCAGAAGGGGACGTGGAGGTAGACGCCGAAACCGGCACGAGCACCGCTCTCGACGGGGGCCTCGAGCCAGCGGGCGTCGGTGATGGCCAGAGCGTTCGCGGAGGCCGGCATCGGTCAGAAGTTGTCCCACGGGTCGACGGCGAGCCGTCCCCGGACGTCGTCGGCGAGCTCGGGGTCCGCGGTGCAGGCCAGCAGCCGCCCGGGGAAGCGTGCCACCTCGTGCAGCGCGCGCATCCGGTGGCAGTCCTCCACCAGCAGGAACAGGGCGGCTTCGCCGTCGCTGAGCTCCTCGCCCATGCGCTTCATCTCGTCATCGTCGATGCCGAAGTCCCGCAGCTTGGCGAACAGCCCCCCGGCAGCCGCGCCCAGCGCACCGCCGACCAGGGGACCGCCCGGGCCCAGCAGCAGCCCCGCGAGGATGCCGATCCACGCGCCACCGACGGCTCCCTGGGAGGGCGAGACGTCCTTGGTCTGGGTGATGCGGACCCTGCCGCGCACCCTGGTGACCACCGCCGCGTCCTCCAGCTTGAGGTGCTCACGGGCCACCAGCCGCATCGCCGCCAGCAACGCCTCCTGGGCACGCAGCGAGGAGTCGAAGGCGAAGGCCCACAGGTCGGCGTCGCTGCCCTCGGGCACGGCCCGGGTGTGGGCGACCACCGCCTCCTCGTCGGCGGTGAGGACCTGCTCGGCGTCCACGGGCTCGAGGGGCTCGCTGGAACGGTCCTGCTCGCTCACGGGGCACTCCTCTCCCGGCGCCGATGTACCCGGAGGCTACTTGGCACCGGGGGGCGGTGGGGCCGGCGACCACCGGTCGGCTGTGGCTCAGTCGCCGGCACCCGCGGCGGTCCGCAGCGCGGACACGAAGGCCTCCTGGGGCACCTCCACGGAGCCGACGGACTTCATCTTCTTCTTGCCTTCCTTCTGCTTCTCCAGCAGCTTGCGCTTGCGCGAGACGTCGCCGCCGTAGCACTTGGCCAGTACGTCCTTGCGCTTGGCCTTGATGGTCTCGCGGGCGATGATCTTCGAGCCGATCGCCGCCTGCACGGGCACGTCGAACAGCTGCCGGGGGATCAGCTCCTTGAGCTTCTCCGTCATCGCCTTGCCGAAGGCGTAGGCCTCGTCGCGGTGGACGATGGAGCTGAAGGCGTCCACGGGCTCACCGTTGAGCAGCAGATCGACACGCACCAGGTCGGCTGCGAGGTAGTCACCCACCTCGTAGTCGAGGGAGGCGTAGCCCCGGGTGCGGGACTTCAGCTGGTCGAAGAAGTCGGTGATGATGCCCGCGAGCGGCAGGGCGTAGCGCAGCTCGACGCGCTCCTCGGTGAGGTAGTCCATCGCGAGCATCTGCCCGCGCCGCCCCTCGCACAGCTGCATGACGGGCCCCACGTACGCCGCGGGGGTGAGGATCATCGCCTTGACCGTGGGCTCGTGGACCGCGGCGATGCGGTTGGGTTCGGGCAGGTCCTGGGGGTTGGCGACCTCGACGACCTTCGGCTCGCCCGTGTCCTCGTCGGTGACCCCCTCGAGGGTGACCCGGTAGCGCACGCTCGGGGCGGTGGTGACCAGGGGGATGTCGAACTCCCGGTCGAGGCGCTCGGTGACGATCTCGAGGTGGAGCAGGCCGAGGAACCCGCAGCGGAACCCGAAGCCCAGCGCCGCGGAGGTCTCCGGCTCGTAGCTGAAGGAGGCGTCGTTGAGCCGCAGCTTGTCGA
>SKTN01000233.1 GCA_007117945.1 Nitriliruptoraceae bacterium
GAAGGCGTCCGCGTCGGCGTAGGTCCGGGGGTCCACGCGGTGGTCGGCACGCCAGGGCCGTGCGGCGCGCGCCTCCGTCGCCTGCAGGACCCGGTAGGTCAGCGCCAGGAACCGGCGGTGGGGCTGGTCGTGGTAGCGCTCGTCGATCTCCGCCGCGTCCTCGGGGAGCAGCTCGGCGAGCTCGGCGTAGCGGGCGGCGAGCTCGGGCGTGCAGCCGCGGGAGGCCGCCACCGACAGGTGGGCGCGCATCCGGTCGATGGAGCGGCGCAGGAGGCGGATCGCGGTGACCTGGTGCTCCCGCAGGGTCTGCTCGGTGACCAGCGGGGTGACGTTGGGGTTGCCGTCCCGGTCCCCGCCGATCCAGGACCCGAACCGCAGGAACCCCCGTGCCGGCAACGGCGGCGCGTCGTACACGGTGGCGGTCGCGGCCTCCAGCTCGCGGTAGAGCCGTGGGGTGAGGTCGAACAGCGTCGCGTCGACCCAGAACAGGCCGTTGCGCACCTCGTCGAGGACCGAGGGGGCACGGGAGCGCGTCTCGTCGGTCAGCCACAGCGAGGTGATCTCCTCCTGCAGCTCGCGGTGCACCTCGGCGGTGGCTTCGGGGGAGAGCGTCTCCTGGTCGAGGCGTCGCAGCGCCGCGGACACCCGGCCGAGCTTGGTCAGGATCGTGCGCCGCTTCGACTCCGTGGGGTGGGCGGTCATCACGGGCCGGATCGCGACCTCTGCCAGCAGCTGTGCCATCTCCTCGCGATCGACCCCGCGGGCCGCCAGGGCACGGACCGCGGCGATCGGGCTGTCGTCCAGCGGCACGTCCGTGGCGTCGGCGTCCCGCCGGTCGACGATCAGCTGGCGGACCAGGGCCTGGTCCTCGGCCAGGTTCACGAGGTGGAACCACGCGGCGAAGGCCGAGACCACCACCATCGCCTGGTCGACGGGGACGTCCTGCAGTTGGTCGCGCAGCGTGGCCGCAGCCGTCTCATCACCGCCTCGGCTGGCGACCGCCAGCGTGCGCACCCGCTCCACCAGCGCGAAGGCATCCGCGCCCTCGACCTCGTCGATGGCGTGCCCGAGGAGCCGGCCGAGGAGCCGCACCTGGGCGCTGGTCGCATCACGGTCCACCGGGGTCTCCTGTGCTCGGGGAGCGCGACCTGCGCCACCGCCGCGCCGGAGGCTACGCCGGGCGGGCGTCTCTCGCCGTCGGGCCACGGTGGGTCGCGGTGTGCCCCGACGGGCCCGGTGGCGGGTTACCGTCGTGACCGTTGCTACCGGCGAGCCAGGACCACGCGCGCGTGCTGACCCTGCACCACGACATCACCTCCCCGGCCGCGGCCGTGGCGGTGCTGCGCCTGCAGCAGGTGGCTGACGCCGGCGGACAGGTGCGCTTCTCGCCCCTGGACACCCTGGGGTTGGAGATCTCCATCCCCGTGACCCGCGAGCTCCTCGCGGAGCTCGACCGGCACCACGAGCAGGCCCTGGCGCTGGGCCTGGTCCTGCGACGCCCGAGCCGGCAACCCCCGACCCTGCTCGCGCACGTGGTTGGCGAACTCGCGGAGGCGGGGGGGCTCGGCGCCGCGTGGCGCTGGAGCTGCCTGCAGGGTTACTGGCGCCAGGACCTGGACCTCACCGACCCACAGGTGCTCACCGAGCTCGGTGTCCAGGCGGGGCTGGAGCGCGACGCGGTGGACGAGCGGTTGGCGGACCGCGCCGCACGCATGGCCCTGCGCGAGCGGATGCTCGCCCAGCGGCGTCGCGGTGTGGGCGGTGTCCCGGTGTTGGAGCTCGACGGCGCCCTGGTGCCCGCCGACCTGCCCGACGCTGACCTGCGCCAGCTGGCCGGGCTGTGAGCACCGCTCGGCAGCCCTCGACGGCGACACCCGCACAGACGCGGGTGCGGGAGGAGGTGCTCGCCTGGGGTGGACCCCGACCCCAGGTGCCGCCCGGGCTGCTCGCCGCAGCGCGGCAGGAGCTGCGTGCCGCGGTGGTCGAGCAGCACCCGGAGGCCGGGCCACGGTCCCTCCACCTGGCCACGGCCCTGCGCGGCCGTGGCGCCGACGGCGCACCCTTCGACCACGACCGCGCCACCGTCCGTGGGATCCTGCTGGCCCGGGCCTTCGCACGGGACGTGGAGCGCGGCCACGGCGACGACCTCCCGGCCCTGGTCGCCGCGGTGGCCGACGAGCTCGCCGGGGAGCGGCCCGGGGACCCGGCGTCGGCTTCGGCGTGGCTGAACGCCGCCGATCACTCGGCCCTGGCCGACCTGCGCCGCGAACTGGTCGACGTCCTCGTCGACGTCCGCGAGCTGTGGCCACCCCTCGATCGCGACCACCTCGATGTCGCGGTCCGGCCCTCGCTGCGCGTCGAGGTGGCACCCGGCCCCGTGGTGGTGACCGTGCGCCCCGATCTGGTGCTCGACAGCCCGCGTCGCGACGAGCGGGCCCGCAGCCTGGTGGTGGTGGCGCGCACCGGTATGCCGCGGCCCCGCGAGGACCGTGACCGGGTGCGTGCCACGGCCCTCGTGACCGCGCTGGCCACCGACCGGGTGCCCTTCCGGTGGGTCACGCTCCACCTCACCGACGGCCGCGCCGAGGTGGAGGATCTCGAGGCGCAGGTGCTCCTCGACACCGCGCGGGCGCTGGGGCAACGGATCGCCGCGGTGCTCGGCGAGGGACGGCAGGACACGACCTGGCGGGGAGGTGGGCAGCGATGAGCGGTCCCGAGCCCCCTGCGACGCCGCCGGACCCTGACCCCGGGCCCACCACGCCCGCCGGGCCCAGCCCCTCCAGCCCGCCCCCCTCCAGCCC
>SKTN01000251.1 GCA_007117945.1 Nitriliruptoraceae bacterium
CCCCTGGCCCACCGCGGCCTGGACACCTGGGGGGTGGACCGCCGCGACCGTGACCACTACCTCGGCATCATCGAGCAGCGCGCCCTCAAGCGCCGCACCGGTGCGAGCTGGCAGGTGCACACCTTCCGGCAGCTGTTCGACGACGGACCGATGGAGCGGGACGCGGCCCTGGTGGAGACCACCCGCCGCTACCTGGCCCTCATGCGCTCCAACGAGCCGGTGCACACCTGGGAGCTCGGCTGAAGCGGGCCCCGTGCCGCAGCCAACGGGCTGGGCCGGGGCGCCTCAGCCCTCGCCGTCCCGCACCGGGTTGGGGCGCTCGATCTGTCGGGCCACCCAGGGCGCGAGCACCAGCACCGGGAGGGCCAGCACCATCGCGGCGACCTGGGCACCCGCCACCTCGGCGATGGCACCGCTGGTCAGGGAGGCCAGGGGGCGCGTCCCGACGAAGGCGACGCTCCACAGCGCCATCACCCGGCCGCGCTGCAGGTCCGGCACCTCGGCCTGCAGCCGCACGCTGGCGCGGGTGATGCCGGCGATGAACCCTCCACCGGACACCGCCATGCCGGCCAGGGCCACCCCCAGGCCCGGGGCCAGACCCACCAGCAGCATGCCGGCCGCCTGCACGAGCATCGCGGCGGGCAGCGCCCGACGCTGGCGCCGCAGCCAGCTCGTGAGGGTGATCGCGGTCAGGGTGGCGCCCGTGCCGAAGGCGCCGACCAGCAGCCCCGCGTCGAGCTCCCGACCACCGAAGGTGTCCAGGGCGAGCTCCGGGGTGAGGGTGTTGATCGGGTCGGTGGACATGGAGATGACCATCGTGGCCACCAGCACGGCCCACCACGCCGGCACGCTGCGGACCAGCCGGATCGTCTCGAGCAGCTTGGGGCGCTCGCCGCTGCTGCGCTGCTGGGTGCGCGGCCGGATCACGGCCAGCGCGACGACGAACAACAGGAAGGAAGCCGCGTTCAGGGCGAAGGCCACCCCGTAGCCCGCGCCCCCCACCACCAGGGCGCCGAGGATGGGCCCGACGGCCCGGGCGAGGTTGAAGGACACGGAGTTGAGCGCCACGGCGGCGTCGAGGTCCTCCTCGGCGACCAGCAGGGGCACCAGCGACAGCAGCGCGGGGACCATGAAGGCCAGGGCGAAGCCCAGCAGCAGGGCGGCGGCGACCACGATGGCCGGGGTCACCGCCCCCAGCAGCGTCACCACGGCGAGCGCGCCCCCGACGGTGGCCGCCCCGAGCTGGGAGACGATCAGGAGCTTGCGCCGGTCGAAACGGTCGGCGGCACCGCCCGCCACCGACACCAGCAGGAAGGAGCCGATGAACTGGGCGAAGTTGACGGCGCCGACCAGCAGGGTCGAGCGGGTCAGCTCGTAGACCAGCAGCCCGGCCGCGATGTTCTGGAACCAGGTACCGATGTTGGACAGCGAGGAGCCGAGGAAGAACACCCCGAACTCCCGGCGGCGCAGCACCGCGAGGGAGGAGCGCGGTGCGCGCTGCGCGGCACCCGGGGGATCCGCCGGCTCGCTCACGCCCCGCGAGCGGTCGGGGCCCGGACACCGGCATCGAGAGCGTCGACGTCGAGGCCCGCGAACAGGTCCTCCTCGACCCGCTGGACGAGCACGTCGCTGCGCAGCACCGTGTAGGCCTCGTAGGGGTAGTGCTCGCGCTCGAGCGCACGGGGCACCCCGAACCAGAAGCCGTCGGGGTCGATCTGGCTGACGTGGGCCAGCAGGGCGGCGTCGCGCCGGTCGAAGTGGTCCCCGCAGCGCACCCGGGTGTCGGGTTCCTCCCGGGGCACGCGGTCGGCCCGCGACTCGAGCCACTCCGTGTAGGGGCTCTCACCCGCGGCCTCGAGCATCGCGGCGTGGAGCGCCTCGAGGCGCTCGAGGGGGAAGGTGGAGGTGGCGTAGACCTTCGGCACCCGCCAGGGGCGCAGGGTCGTGGCGTGCTCGCTGGCGGGGTCGGCGCCGAGGTCGGCTGCCGGATCCTCGGCCAGCTCCAGACCGCGCATCGTCACCAGGTGGTTCATGATGTGGTCGGGGTGGGGGTAGCCGCCGTTCTCCGGGTAGGTCACCACCACGTGGGGGCGCTCGCGGCGCACGATCGCGGCCAGGGCCCGGGAGGGCTCGTCGAGGTGGACACGGGAGAAGGTGCCCTCAGGTACCTCGGCCGGGTCCTCGTGGTAGCCCGAGTCGACGTAGCCGAGCTCGTGGGTGCGGGTGAAGCCGATCGCGGCGACCGCCGCCGCGAGCTCCCGCGCACGCGTCCCGCGCATGGCGTCGCGGGCGATCGGCTCCGCATTGGGGTTGAGCACGTCGCCGGCGTCACCGTCGGTGCAGGTCACCAGGACCACCTCGGCGCCCTCGTCGACGTAGCGGGCAGCGGTGGCCGCGCCCTTGGAGGACTCGTCGTCGGGGTGGGCATGGACGAACAGCAGTCGGCGGGTCACGCGTCCTCCTCGTGCGTGTCGTGGCGGGCGGCCCGGGCTGCCGCGCGGGCGGCGCGGGCGGCGGCGATGCGGCGTCCGGCGTCGCTGTCGTCCAGGGCGGCGATCGCACCGGCGATGCGTGTGGCGGCCTCGTCCACGGGCTCGCGGGGCCCCCGCAGCCGCACCAGCATGGGACGGCCGGGGTAGCTGCCGAGCTTGACCTCCGGGTAGCGCTCGATGACCTCGGCGAACACCAGGTTCAGGGCGCTCTCCGGGTACCGGTGGGTGAGCTCACGGACGTGGGGGCGGGGGTTGCGGCCCGCCACCAGCCGGGGCACGACCGCCTGGTCGAGCAGCGCCTCGAACTCCGTGGGGACCCCCGGCAGGACCACCACGGTGACGCCGCCGGTGTCGCTGCCGCCGTCGACGTCCACGGCGACCCCGGGGGCCCACCCGCCCTCACGCTCCAGCAGGCGGCTGCCCGCGGGGATGCGGGCCATCCGGCCGAGGTGCCACGTGAAGGCGTCCGTGACCTCCAGGCCCTGCTCGCGGGACCACCCCACGGCCTCCTCGATGCGGGCACCGATCGTGGGGTCCTCCACGAGCTCGCGGCCCAGGCTGGCGGCCACGGCCTCGTAGGTGAGGTCGTCGGGGGTGGAGCCGATCCCCCCCGAGGTGAACACCAGCCGTGGACGCGAGCGGGCCAGCTCCGCCGTCAGCGCCTCGTCGATGGCGGCGAGGTCGTCGGCCACCACGTGGACGCAGCTGAGCTCGACACCGTGCTCCTGGAGGCGGCGGGCCACCAGCTGGGAGTTGGTGTCCGGCACGTAGCCGCCCAGGATCTCGTCACCGACGACGACCATGGACGCTGCGAGCACGCTGAACTCCTGTTGCACGCCGCCACGCGGGCGCGCGGGTGCGGACCGCTGCCGCCGGCGCACCCGGAACGACGCAGGCGGCCGCCGGGAGGATAGCCAGCGGCCGGGTGGTAGCTTCCCCGGTCGTGTTCATCGAAGCTGACGACGCCAAGACCGACGTCATCCTCGCTGCCGCGGTCGCCGTCATCGGGCCGTCGCTCGTGGGGTTCGTCTCCCGGCTCCCGCTCCTGCCACGGACGGGGGCCCTCGGCGTGTTGGTCGACATCATCTGGCTCGCGGCGGTGACCCTGCTCGTCCCGGTGCTGCTGGCCCGCTACCGCGGGGACGGCATCGCGGCCTTCGGTTTCCGCAGCCAGGGCGGCCACCTCGCCGTCGCCGGGACACCGGGAGCTACCACCTCGACGGTGCTGCTGGTGCTGCCCGTGGCCGTCGTCGGGGTGGGCACGGTGGTGCTGGTGGGCGGTGGGCCCGTGGCAGCGGTCCTCGGCAGCGTGGGGCTGTCGCTGGAGGGTGGGGCCGACCTGGGCCAGGTGGGGATGCTGGCGCTGCGGGTCGCGGTCCTGACGATCGGCGCCGTGGTGCTGGTGGGCTTCCTCAGCGTCCGCAGCCGCGACGGCTTCCCCCGCTCCCCCGACTCCTCCCTGACGGAGCTGGTGCGCACCTTCGGGCTGGGCGCCACGGCGGCCGCGCTGCTCACCGGGCTGGTGCGGGTGGCGACGGGTGGTCCGCTGCTGGCCCTGGCGCTGCACCTGCTCGCCCTGGTCGCGGTGCTGCTGCTGGTGGACCGGCTGGTACCCGCCGGGGTCAGCGTCCCCCGCACCACCGTGGTCGCGCCCCTGGTGCTGGTGGTGGCGATCCAGACCTTCGCCGCCGGCGGGCTGCTCGGCGGTGGCCTGCTGACGGGGCTGCACCGCGGCGCCCTGGCCGCGGGTGTCACCATCGCCATCGCCGCCACGGCGGCGACCCGGCGCGGGGTGGTGGTCGCCGTGCCGATGGTGCTGGCCGTCCACTGGTGGCCGACCTGCCTGTCGCCGCTCCCCGGGGCCGGCGGGCTCTGCTGACCGGCCGCCGCGCGGCGGGATCCGCAGGCGGCGATGACGGACCGCTGCGGGACGTGCCGTACCTTGGGGACCTCGGACCGGCATCGGACCAGGAGGCGGGAAGATGGCGCGGATCCGCCGCTTCACCAGCCGCGTCGACGCCGAGGTGGCGGCCTCCATGCTGCGCGCTCACGGCATCGACGCCCGTGCGGTCCACGACGACACCGGGGGGATGCACCCGAACCTGGCGTTCGGGCAGGGCGGCAGCGACGTGCTCGTCCCCGAGGAGCAGCTCGCCGCGGCGACCGAGCTCCTCGACGCGGCGGCGGTGGCCGTCGCGCCGCCGCCCGATGACGGCCCGGCGGAGCTCACCCTGGACCGCGCCGCGCTGCGGACCGGCGCCGTCCTGCTCGCCCTCGGGCTGGTCCTCGCCGTGGTCGCCAGCCAGATGGACCTGCACTGGCTGTGGGCCGGTCGCTGACCCGGCCGGCGGCCTGAGCCCGCCGGCGTGCGTGCGCCGGCCGGCTCAGGCGCCCTCTGTCAGGCGCTCCAGCAAGGCTGCGGTGTCGGGTGTGGCCTCCAGGTGCGCGGTGACCTGCTCGAGGGCGTCCTCGGGGCTCGCTCCGGCCAGCTGGCGGCGGAGGCGGTGAGCGCCCGCGAGCTCCTCGGCGGTGAGCAGGTCCTCCTCGCCGCGGGTCCCCGACGTGGCGATGTCCACGGCCGGGAAGCGCCGCTGCTGCGCCAGGCCGCCGTCGAGGTGCAGCTCCATGTTCGCGGTGTCGGTGAAGCCCTCGGCGATGACCTCGTCCATGCGGGAGCCCGTCCCCACCACCACGGTGGCCACGATGGTCAGGCTCCCCGCCCCCTCGAGGTCGCGGGCGGCGGCGAACAGCCGCCTGGCCGGTGCCAGGGCCGCCGGGTCGACGCCGCCGGGTAGCACGCGGCCGCTGGAGGGCACCACGGTGTTGTAGGCGCGCACCAACCGGGTCAGGGAGTCGAGGAACACCACCACGTCGCGGCCGCGCTCGGCCAGGCGCTTGGCACGCTCGATGACCAGTTCCGCGACCTGGGTGTGGTCCTCGGCGGCACGGTCGAAGGTGGTCGCCACCACCTCGGCGCCCGTGCTGCGCTCCACGGCGGTGACCTCCTCGGGACGCTCGTCGACCAGCAGCGCGAGGAGCTCGAGGTCCGCGTCGGCGTCCTGCATGGCGCGGGCGAGGTCCTTGATCACCGTGGTCTTGCCCGCCCGCGGCGGCGCCAGGATCAGGGCGCGCTGACCGCGACCGAGGGGGGCGAGCAGGTCCACCAGCCGCGGTGTCAGCTGCTCGGCGTCGGCGCGCAGCGCGAGCCGCTGCGCCGGGGGCAGCGCGATGAGCTCACCGAAGTTCGGTCGCGCCCGGTCCGCACCGCGGGGGTCGAAGACCTCGCCCTCCACCCGTTCGACGCGGGCCAGGGCGGGGAACTTGTCGCTGTTGCGGTTGCGCCGGATCGGACCGGCGATCAGGTCACCGCGGCGCAGATCGAAGCGGCGCACGAAGGACTGCGAGACGTAGACGTCCTGGGAGCCGGCGAGGTAGCCGGTGCACCGCAGGAAGCCGTAGCCCTCGGGGAGCAGATCGAGCACGCCCTCACGCACCTCGGCGTCGGGGTCCTCGTCGCCGTTGCGGCCGCGCTCCTCACCGCGTGGGCGACCGCGCTTGCGGTCCCGCCCCTGCCGGTCCTGGTCACGGTCACCGGAGCCTGCCCCCTCCGGCCGGTCGGGGCCCTGGTTGTCGTCGCGGTGCTGGTCCCGGTCGTCCGCACCGCGCTGGACCTCACGGTCGCCGTCGCGGCCCGAGGGCTGCCCGCCCCGGTCGCCATCGCGGCCGGAGGGCTGCCCGCCCCGATCGCGCTCCTGGTCGGCACACGATCGGCTCGGACGGGCCCGCTGGCGGACACCGGCGTCCACCGAGCGCTCGGCCTGGGCACCGCCCTGGTCGCGATCCTGCGTACCGGCCGGCTCACCCGCCTCGTCGCTCTTGCGGTCACTGGCCTGATCGCTCGCCGGGTCACCGCCCTGCGCGCCATCGCCCTGCGCCGCCCCGTCACCCGGGGACGCGGAGCTGAGCAGGAGGTCGATCAGCTCCGCCTTCTTCAACCGCTGGAAGCCCTTGAGGCCCAGGGTCGACGCGATCTCGCGCAGCTCCGCGACGGACTTCCTCTCCAGCAGGGTGCGATCCATCTCAACTCCGCAAGGTGACCGGGACACGTCCATGCGCCCGACCATCGGGGTCAACAGCGCGGCAGCCGCTCCGTGTCCGTACACGGGGCGGGACGCGCCCTCATCTCCATCGAGCCGGGGCAGCGTGCAGCGACACCCCGGACGGGCGCCCACGAACGCGAGCGCCGACGGGTGCGATCATAACCGTTGCCGGGGACACAGGATGCAGTCACGGGTGCCCGCGAGACCACAGCCGTCATCGGGACAGGAGCGGGCTCCCGAGAGGTCCCAGTCCAGGGCCAGGCAGGCGAACCCGTGGGCCGCCGCCACCTCGTGGGTGGTGGTCTCGGCGGCGGTGTCGGAGCGCGGGACCGCGACCGCGACGCTCGGCCCCGCACCGGAGAGCCACGCGTGCCGGCCTGCCGCCCGCAGCTCGGCCAGCAGCGACGCCGAGCCCGGCATCACCCCTGCGCGGGCCGGTTCGTGGAGGTGATCCCCGGAGAGTCCGGCGTGGGCGGGCCACACCCCGGTGAGCGCCGCGAGGACGTGACCCGCGCGCGCCGCCTGATCCGCCACCGTCGCGACGGGCACGGTGTCGGGCAGCACCGCACGCGCCGTCGCGGTGGACTGCCGATCCGCCGGCACCAGCAGCAGCGGCCGCAGCAGGGGAGCCGGGTTGACCCGCCGCAGGACGAGGGTGCCGTCGTCGGTCCGGGCGCAGGCCACCAGCCCCCCGAGCACCGCGGGGGCGACGTTGTCGGGGTGGCCCTCGAGCTCGGTGGCGAGCTCCACCACCTCGCGGTCGGCGATCCGCAGGGACGCGAGCTCACGTGCCAGGGTGATGCCCGCGACGATGGCCGCGGAGGAGGACCCCATCCCCCGCTGCAGCGGGATCCGGCTGCGGACCCGCAGTCCGACGTCGGGGACGGGGACCCCGTAGGTCTCGCAGCAGGCCACCAGGCTCCGCCAGATCAGGTTGTCCTCGCCCGTGGACACCGCCGCGTCGTCGAGCACCTCCAACCTCGTGGCCACCTGCTCGCGGGGCACGGAGCGGACGACGAGGTGGTGCTCCAGGGCCATCCCGAAGGCGTCGAAGCCCGCACCGAGGTTCGCCGTCGTGGCGGGGACCTGGACGGTGTGGTGACGCAGGTCCCGGGCGTGCACGGCGGTGGACGGGCGGTCGGAGGTCACCACACGTGCTCCCAAGGTCGCGGTCCCAGCCTGCCCGTCGCGGGTGGAGGGTAGCCGTGGCACCCGATCCACGACCCCGCAGGGGTGTGGACGCCGGCCGTCACCGCGATCAGCGGAGTCGGGGCCACCGGCGTCGGTGCGTGCCCGCCACCTCGGTGCTGTCAGGGCCCGGGCGCCGGCGGGCACCCGGGCCACCCGCAGCACCGCTGTCCGGTTCCAGGCCGCACACCCGGCGGGCCGCCCGCTCGATCTGCGCCTCGGTCACCAGCACCGTCGACGCCGAGGGCCCGAGGGGCACGTAGCTGTCCGCCGCACGGACCGTCGCGACGGGCCGGGTGCTGCCGGCCTCCACCATGGTGGCGACGATGGCGTCGGCGACACCGCCGCTGGCCCGGCACTCGTCCACCACCACTGCGGCGCGGCAGGAGGCGAGGTGTGCGAGCAGCGCGTTCACGGCCAGGGGCTGGAGCCAGCGCAGGTCGATGACGCGCACCGCGATGCCCTGCGCCTCGAGGCGCGCGGCCACCCGCAGCGACATGCGCAGCCCGTTGCCGTAGGTGACCAGCGCCAGGTCCGTGCCCGTGCCGTGGACGCCCACCTCGCCCGGCAGCAGGAGCTGGTCGGGGGGTGGGACCGTTGCCAGCCACCCCGCGTCGCCCTCGCCGTGGAGGTCGCGCTCGTGGTAGAGGGCGATGGGCTCCAGGAAGACCACGACGCTGCCGTCCGCCGCCGCCATCGACAGGGCACCGCGGAGCAGGGGTGCGGCGTCGTCGGGGCGACTCGGCACGACCAGGTGGATGCCCGGGATCTCCCGGATCGCCGCGACGGCGTGGTCGTTGTGGAAGTGGCCCCCGAAACCTTTCTGGTAGGCGAGGCCGGCGATGCGCACCACCATCGGCGAGGTGAAGGCCCCGTCGGAGAAGAAGCTCGTGGAGGCCGCCTCCCCGCGGAGCTGATCGAGGGCGTTGTGGAGGTAGGCGAGGTACTGGATCTCCGGCACCGGGAGGAAGCCCAGCAGCGCCGCTCCCTGGGCCAGGCCCAGGATCGAGGTCTCGTCGAGGAGGGTGTCGAAGACCCGGCGTGGACCGAACCGGTCGCGCAGCCCGCCCGTTACCCCGTACACGCCCCCCTTGGCCGCGACGTCCTCGCCGAACACCAGCATCTCCGGGCGTCGCAGCAGCTCGTCGTGGAGCGTGGACCGGATCGCGGCCGCCAGGGTCCGCTCGCCCGGCGCCGTGGCCTCCTCGGGCAGGCCGCGGGGGTGCACCCGCCGACGCGCACCGGGATCGAGGGGCCGCTCGGCGAGCCCCGCCCGCACCCGCTCGGGATGGTGCGGCGCGAGGGGGGCCAGGACCTCCTCGCGCGTGCGCAGCGGCGGGACCTTGGCCAGGGATGCGGCCCGTCCCCGGACGTGGGCACGCCGATCGGCCACCAGCGCCTGGAGGGCGTCGCGGCCGATGGCGCCCGCCGCCAGCAACTGGCGTGCGTTGCGCGGCAGGGGGTCGCGTTGCTCGTCGGCCTCGATCGCCGCCCGGTCGCGGTAGGCCTGCTCCACGTCGCTGCCGGCGTGGCCCCACAACCGGACGGTCTCGAGGTGCAGGAAGACCGGGCGGCGCTCGGCGCGGGTGCGCTCGATCGCGTGGGCCGTGGCGGCCCAGATCTCATCGAGCTGCCCCCGGGCGGGCACGTAGACCAGGTCCGGCAGGTGGCTGATGCTGCGCTCGACCCAGCCGGGAGGGGTCGCCACGGAGATCCCCAGGCCGTTGTCCTCGCACACGAACAGCACGGGGGTGGGCGCCCCCTGCCGGGTGGACCACCGGGCGGCGTTCACGGCGGCCTGGGCGGTGGCGTGGTTGAGCGAGGCGTCACCGAAGGACACGACGGTGATCGCATCGTCGGGGACGGCCTCGGAGGCGGGGAGCGTGACCCGGTTCGCACGGCGACGGTCGATGGCGATGGCGGTACCGACGGCCTTGGGGAGGTGGGAGCCGATGGTGGAGGTCTGGGGCACCACCCAGCGCGCACGGCTCCCCCACACCTTGTGCCGGCCCCTGGCCACGGGGTCGTCCCGGTTGGCGAGCAGGGAGCAGAGCACGTCGTCGACCGCGGCGTCGCTGGCGGCGGCCAGCCGGGCCCGGGCCAGGAACAGCGCCCCGGAGCGGTAGTGGAGGAAGGCGGGGTCGGTGGGCCGCGTCAGCGCGCCGAGGGCGACGTTGTCCTCGTGACCGGCGGAGCTGATGGTGTAGTAGCCGGTGCCTGCCACGCGCAGCTCGCGGGCCACGACATCCAGGGCCCGGGAGGTGAACTGGTCGGTGACCGCGGCGACCGCCTCCTCCATGGTGGGGCCGTCGGGCACGCCGAGCGGGGCCGTGGGCTGGGGCGTGCCGCTGGCCGCGGGCTCCGGGGTTCCCTTGGCGGGGTCGCCCGCACGGGCGGCCTCCGGGTCCGGTGGAGCGGTGGCCGCGGGATCCGGCGGCGTGGGGGTGTCGGCGGGGACCTGCGCTGTCGCGATGGCGCGGTCGAGCGCCGCCTCCACCGCACGGACCCGTTCCACCACGTCCCTCCCCACAGCACGTCACCCGGCCGGCGACCATCCCACCCGCCGGAGGGCATCATCGCACCTCCCCACTCTGGCACCCGGGCGGCGCTGCTGCATCCCCCGTAGCCGGGTCCCGGAGCCTTGCGAGCCGGACCCGCCACCGGTCCCGGTCGGTCGGGGTGGTCGTTCCCTGGGCAGACGCCCAGGGAACGACCACCCCTGCGCACCGATCACCCTGCGACGCCCCGAAGGTGGTCCGCAGCTGGGCTCCAGCCCAGGACGCGACCACGTCCCGACCGGATGGGGCCGGCGCAGCGCGGCAGCGGGCGTGACGGCGCGG
>SKTN01000269.1 GCA_007117945.1 Nitriliruptoraceae bacterium
GCGGCGAAGCCGTCATGGGTGCCACCGGCAGCATGCTCGACGAGCACGTCCATGAAGTCGGGGAAGTCCTCGAACACGTCGTGCCAGCAGCACCAGCCGCTCATCCCGGCGGTGGTCAGGCCCAGGTCCTCACCTGCTGGGGTCACCTCAACAGTGGAGTACTGGGACACGCCGTCGGCGCTGGTCAGCGGCGTGAACTCGCCGAGCGGTCCGACGTAGCCGAAGGGGTTGTCGAGTCGGTCCTGGGTCTTACCGATCAGCCCACCCCCATCGTTGATGAAGGCGGCGATGTCGAGGTCCCGGCCGATCAACGCCTCGTTCTCCGCGTTGGTGAGCCCGCTGGGGATCTGGAAGTCGCTACTGGCGACACCGATCATCTTGTAGCCGTCGAAGTCGACCGTGGCGATGTCGTCGGCGCCGCTGACGAAGGTGACGGACTCGCCCACCGCATCACCGATGTCGCCCTGCCAGTAGTTGCGGATGTTCTCTCCATCACCGATGACGAGGATGCCCGACCCACCGTTGCGGACGTTGTCCAGCACGGACTGCACCATCGCAGCGTGCTCGTCCGGTGGGCCGTGACCTGGTGAGCCCGGCTGGAGCTCGGAGTCCAGCCCCATCAGGATCACCGGACCGCCGACCGTCTCTCCCTCCGCACTGGTGCTCAGCGGGACCAGCAGCGCGAGCGCCAGTGCCAGTGCTGCCAGCATGGAGATCCACCGGAAGGGTGTGCTGAGCATCCGTGGAGGGCACGTCGAAGCTGCGCGGCTGTCCACTGCGTGTTCCATCATCTCGTCTCCCTGGGCGTCGGGATGTGCTCGAGGGCACGTTGGCAGGTGCGCTCATGCCGGTCGGCGTGAGCGCACCCTCGACGTGCACCTCCCTGCCGCGCCGCCGGCTGTCCCCCCGACGACACGGCCGCAACACTCCAGGACACCGCCTGGGACGTCAAGCGCCCACTACTCATCCGGCCGCCACGGAGATCAGGGCCGCCGCAGGCAGACGCGGCTGCGACCGACCTCCCACGGACTACATCCGGAAGACGCCGTAACGCGGCGGGTCCGCGGGCGCGTCCAGGGCGGTGGCCAGCCCCAACGCCAGGACCTCGCGGGTCGACGCCGGGTCGATCACCCCGTCATCCCACAGGCGTGCCGTGGCGTAGAAGGGGTGGCCCTGGGCGTCGTAGGTGGCCCGGATCGGGTCCTTGAAGGCCTGTTCGTCCTCGTCGCTCCAGGTCCCCCCTGCAGCCTCGATGCCGTCGCGCTTGACCGTCGCGAGCACCGTCGCGGCCTGCTCACCGCCCATCACCGAGATGCGCGCGTTCGGCCACAGCCACAGGAAACGCGGGTCGTAGGCGCGGCCGCACATCGCGTAGTTGCCCGCCCCGAAGGAGCCGCCGATCACCACCGTGAGCTTCGGCACGCTGGAGCAGGCCACGGCGGTGACCAGCTTCGCGCCGTCCTTGGCGATCCCGCCGGCCTCGTACTCGCGACCCACCATGAACCCGGCGATGTTCTGCAGGAACACCAGGGGGATGCCCCGTTGGTTGCACAGTTCGACGAAGTGCGCGCCCTTGAGCGCCGACTCGCGGAACAGGATGCCGTCGTTGGCGACGATGCCGACGGGGATGCCCTCGATGTGGGCGAAGCCGGTGACCAGGGTCTCGCCGTAGAGGTCCTTGAAGCCGTGGAAGCGGGAGCCGTCCACGATCCGGGCGATCACCTCGCGGACGGGGTAGGGCTGGCGGACGTCGCTCGGCAGGATGCCGTACAGCTCGTCAGGGTCCTCGGCGGGGGGCTCCGCGGGGCGCAGCTCCAGGTGGTGTCCGGCTGGCGTACGGCCGAGGTTGGCGACCGCGTCCCGGGCGAGTGCCAGGGCGTGGGCGTCGTCGACAGCGAGGTGGTCGACCACCCCCGAGGTGCGTGCGTGGAGCTCGCCACCGCCGAGCTCCTCCGCGGTGACCTCCTCGCCCGTCGCCGCCTTCACCAGCGGCGGACCCCCGAGGAAGATCGTGCCCTGCTCCCGCACGATGATCGTCTCATCGCTCATCGCGGGGACGTAGGCCCCGCCCGCGGTGCAGGAGCCGAGCACCACGGCGACCTGTGGACACCCCATGGCTGACAGCTGGGCCTGGTTCCGGAAGATCCGCCCGAAGTGCTCCCGGTCGGGGAACACCTCGTCCTGCAGCGGCAGGAAGGCGCCGCCGGAGTCCACGAGGTAGATGCAGGGCAGGTGGTTGTCCCGGGCGACCTCCTGGGCGCGCAGGTGCTTCTTCACGGTCAGGGGGAAGTAGGTCCCGCCCTTGACCGTCGCGTCGTTGGCGACGATGACGACGCGACGGCCGGCCACCCGGCCGACCCCGGTGATCAGCCCCGCGCCGGGGGCCGCATCGTCGTAGAGCCCGTGGGCCGCCAGGGGCGAGAGCTCCAGGAAGGGGCTGCCGGGGTCCAGCAGCGCCTCCACGCGCTCGCGGGGCAGGAGCTTGCCCCGGTCGAGGTGGCGGTGTCGGGCCGCAGGGGAGCCGCCCAGTGCCGCGCGATCGAGCTCGGCCTGCAGCTCGTCGCGCAGCGCGAGGTGGTGCGCCCGGTTGGTGGCGTAGGTCGCGTCGGTGGTGTCGACGCCGGAGGTCAGTCGAGGCATGGCGCGAGACTAGGTGGTCGTCCACCGGTCACGGCAGGTTGGCGGGTAACGGTGCCCGTCCGCTCCCTTCAGCCGAGGAGCCGGGCCTTGACCAGCGCGGACACGCGGCTGCCGTCGGCCTGGCTCCCCACCTCGGCCATGGTGGCC
>SKTN01000041.1 GCA_007117945.1 Nitriliruptoraceae bacterium
GCCGCGGTGATCGGCTCCGAGCCCACCATCATGCTCACCGGCCCCGCCCCCGCCTGCCGCAAGGCGCTGGACCGGGCGGGGATGACCCCGGCGGACATCGACCTCGTGGAGATCAACGAGGCCTTCGCCTCCGTGGCGATGAAGCTGATGCGCGACCTCGACGTCGACCACGATCGCACCAACGTCAACGGCGGCGCCATCGCCATGGGCCACCCCTTGGGGGCGACGGGCGCGATGCTGCTGGGCACGATGGTCGACGAGCTGGAACGCCGTGATCTCACCACCGGCCTCGTGACGCTGTGCATCGGTGGCGGGATGGGCATCGCCACCGTCGTCGAGCGCGTCTGAGTCCGCGACGGCACCGTTGCTCCACGGCGTTGCCTCGACCTGTCCCCCGTACCGCCGTGGAGCCACCGGCACCTCAGCGACCTGACCGCACCTGATCGATCCACCTGCATCACCGACACGCCACCACCTCGACGGAGCTGCCGTGACCACCGAGCTCGAGACGATCCGCTACGACCGCGACGCCGACGGTGTCGTGACGCTGACGATGGATGACCCGACCCAGCGCGCCAACACCATGCGTGCACGGTTCGGCCACGACCTCGCCGAGGTGGTGCGCCGCCTCGAGGCCGAGGAGGGGCTCACCGGGGTGATCCTGACCTCGGGCAAGCCCACCTTCTTCGCCGGCGGCGACCTCAAGGAGCTGATCCGGGCCACCCCCGACGACGCGGCCAAGGTGTTCGCCGACACCGAGGCGCTGAAGGCCAGCCTGCGCCGCCTGGAGACCCTCGGGGTGCCCGTGGTCGCGGCGCTCAACGGCACCGCGCTGGGGGGCGGACTGGAGCTGGCGCTGGCCTGCCACCACCGCGTGGCGATCGACGACCCGCGCGCGGTGTTCGGCCTGCCCGAGGTCACCCTGGGGCTCCTGCCGGGCGGCGGTGGGGTCGTGCGCACCGTGCGGATGCTCGGGATCATCCCCGCGCTGATGAACGTGCTGCTCCAGGGGCAACGACACAAGGTGGCCAAGGCCCACGAGCTCGGCCTGGTCGACGAGGTGGTGGCCGACGCCGAGGACCTGTTCGCCGCCGCCCGCACCTGGATCGCCGCCAACCCCGAGGCCCGCCAGCCCTGGGACGCCGAGGGCTACCGGATGCCCGGTGGCGACCCCTCCCGGCCCTCCTTCGCGGCCAACGCCCCGGCGATCCCCGCCAACCTGCGCAAGCAGACCAAGGGGGCCGAGTACCACGCGCCACGCAACATCCTGTGCGCCGCCTACGAGGGCGCCCAGGTCCCCTTCGAGACCGCCACCCGCATCGAGTCGCGCTACTTCGCCGACCTGGTCTGCAACTCGCCCCAGTCCAACAACATGACCCAGGCCTTCTTCTTCGACCTCCAGGCGATCGAGAAGGGCTCCTCGCGGCCCGATGGCCATGCGCGCTGGCAGGCGACGAAGGTCGCGGTGCTCGGCGCCGGGATGATGGGGGCCGGCATCGCCTACCAGTGCGCCCGCTCCGGCATCGAGGTGGTGCTCAAGGACGTCTCCCTCGAGGCTGCCACCACGGGCAAGGGCTACTCGGAGCAGCTGGTCGCCACGGGTGTGGAGCGGGGCAAGGTGACCGCGGACACGGGCCAGGCGCTCCTCGACCGGATCACGCCCACCGACCGCTACGACGACCTCGCCGGCTGCGACCTCGTCATCGAGGCGGTGTTCGAGTCCACCGAGCTCAAGCACGCCGTCTTCGGTGAGACCGAGCCGGTGGTCGCACCCGACGCCCTGCTGTGCTCCAACACCTCCACCCTGCCGATCACCGAGCTCGCCCGCGGCGTGGAGCGCACCGAGGACTTCATCGGTCTGCACTTCTTCTCGCCCGTGGACAAGATGCCACTGGTGGAGATCATCCGCGGTGCGCGCACCTCCGACGCCGCCGTGGCCAAGGCGATCGACGTGGTGCAGCAGATCAGGAAGACCCCGATCGTGGTCAACGATGCCCGGGGGTTCTTCACCTCGCGGGTGATCGGCACCTTCCTCAACGAGGCCGTCGCGATGCTCGCCGAGGGCGTTCACCCCGTCCGCATCGAGCGTGCGGGTGAGCAGGCCGGTTACCCGTCACCGCCCCTGCAGCTGATGGACGAACTGACCCTGACCCTGCCACGCAAGATCGAGGCCGAGTACCGCGCCGCGGCCGAGCGCGAGGGCGTGGACTACCAGCGCCACCCCGCCTACGAGCTGCTCGACACGATGGTCGAGACCCACGGCCGTGAGGGCCGCTCCGCGGGCGCCGGGTTCTACGACTACGGCGAGGACGGCAGGCGCGCCGGGCTGTGGCCGGGACTGCTCGAGCACGTCACCAGCGGCGACAACGCGGTGGCGGTCACCGACCTGATGGAGCGGATGCTCTTCGCCGAGGCCCTCGAGACCGTCAAGTGCTTCGACGAGGGCGTGATCACGACCTTCGAGGACGCCAACATCGGTTCGATCTTCGGGATCGGCTTCCCGGCATGGACCGGCGGGGTGGCCCAGTACATCGACCAGTACCCGGGCGGGACCACGGGCTTCGTGGCGCGGTGCAAGGCGCTGGCGGACGCCTACGGGGACCGGTTCCAGCCCCCGGCCAGCCTCCTGGCCAGGGCCGAGTCCGGCGAGGCGCTCCGCCCGCGCGACTGACCAGGGTCCGTCGGTGTGCAGGTCCTAAGGTGACATCCGGACCGATCCCGACCGCCAGCCGACGGAGCGCACCGTGGAGACCTCCCGCTTCACCCTGACCACCCGTGATGACGCCGAGGTGGTGGTGCACACCCACGTCCCCGACGAGGGCCCCGTCCGCGGCGTCGTCAACCTCGCGCACGGCATGGTGGAGCACGCCCGCCGTTACGACCACCTGGCCTCGGCACTGACCGCTGCGGGGATCGCCCTGTACGCCGAGGACCACCGTGGCCACGGGGAGAGCGCCGCCAGCGAGGACGACCTGGGGCACTTCGCCGACAGCCGGGGTTGGGCGCTGGTACTCGATGACCTGCACCGGGTGACCCTGCGGGCGCGGGCCGACCATCCGGACGTCCCCGTGGTCATGATCGGGATCTCCGCGGGGTCCGTCCTCGCCCAGCAGTACCTGTTCACCTTCCCCGGTGAGATCGACGCGTACGTGCTCCTGGCCGCGAGCGGGGGCAACCGATCGCTCGCGGAGGCGGGTGCGGTCCTGGCTCGTGCCGAGCGCGCAAGGCTCGGTCCGCGGGGACGTTCGGAACTGCTCAACCGGATCGTGTTCGGGGCCTACAACAAGGCTTTCGAGCCGACGCGCACACCCTTCGACTGGCTGTCGCGTGACGAGGAGCAGGTCGATCGCTACCTCGCCGACCCCCGCTGCGGCTACGTGCCGACGACCCAGTTCTACCTCGACCTCGCCGCGGGGGTCCGGGTCTCGGGTCAGGTCGACCGCGTGCGCGCCGGGGCCCGGCCCGACACGCCGGTGCTGCTGTTGTCCGGCAGCGAGGACGCGGTCGGTGGCACCAAGGGGGTCGCGGCGCTGCTCGATCACTACGACGCCGCCGGCCTCACGGCGGTCGACCACCGCCTCTACCCGGGGGCACGCCACGAGCTGCTGTTCGAGACCAACCGGGACGAGGTCATCGCCGACCTGCTCGCGTGGCTGGAACCACACTGGCGGTGAGCGGGGACCTCGGCGTGCGGCGGGTGGCCCCGTGCGCGTGCCTGGGGACGGTGGTCGTCAGCGTCGCCGGCGGGCCGTAGGGTGCCACGACCCCGCAGGTGAGGACCCCGATGTCACAGCTGTCCCTGGAGCCACCCGAGGAATCCCCCGAGGAGCGCGCGGAGCACCCCCCGGATCCACCCCCGGATCACGATCGTGCGGAGCGCCCCGGCGGTGCGCCGGCCTGGTACGACGGCCCCTTCGCCGCTTTCGACCTCGAGACCACGGGGATCGACCCGGCCACGGCACGGATCGTCGAGCTCGCGTTGGTCGTCGACGACGGTGACGGACGCCCACGGGACCTCTACGCCGGGCTCGTCGACCCCGGCGCCGAGGTGGAGATCCCCCCGGGCGCCGCAGCGGTCCACGGCATCACCCGGGACCGGTTGGAGGCCGAGGGGGCTCCACCCGCCACGCAGGTGCTGCCCGAGGTGCACGCCGACCTGCAGCAGATCGCCGCCGCCGGCTGGCCGGTGGTGATCTACAACGCCACCTACGACTGGCCCCTGCTCGCCGCCGAGCTCGCACGGCTCGACCCGGCCCTGACCCTGCCGGAGTGCGAGCTGATCGATCCCCTGGTGCTGGACCGGTCCGTGGACCGCTACCGCAAGGGCAAGCGCACCCTGGAGACGGCCTGCCAGGTCTACGGGGTGGTCCTCGACGACGCCCACAGCGCCCGCGCAGACGCCGTCGCGTCGCTGAAGGTCGCCCGTGAGCTGATCGCGCGCTTCCCCCAGCAGCTGCAGACCGCGGACCTCGGTGCGCTGCGGCAGCTCCAGGTGGAGGCGCACGCGGTGTGGCGGGACAGCTTCAACGCCTACCTGCAGCGCATCGGCGCCGACCGGGAGCCGGTGACCGGGAGCTGGCCGGGACTGGACCGCCAGCGGTGACCCGACCCCGGGACGCGGCCGAACCGCCACCGCGCGACCGCTACCCCGATGCGCTGCGGGCGGGGGCGCTGCTGGTGGTCGTGCTCGGGCACTGGGTCGCGACCCTGCCGCGGCTCGACGACGGCCGGATGGTCGCCACCGAGCACCTGCTGACGGTGTGGGACGCCGCGGGCGTGCTCACCTGGTTCGTCCAGGTCGTGCCCCTGTTCGTGTTCGTGTCCGCTGCCGTGAGCGCGGATGGGGCAGCGCGCCGCCTGGATGACGGCACCCGGCAGCTGTCCTGGTGGGCGGGGCGTGCCCTGGGCCTCGCCCGGCCCACGGTGACCTACCTCGGTGTGCTGTCGGCCCTGGCGGTGGTGGCCGTGGCGACGGGCGGGCGGCTGCTGGGACCCCTGGATCAGAGCCTGACGGTCCACCTGTGGTTCCTGCTGATGCTGCTCACGGTCCAGGCGCTGCTGCCCGTCAGCGTCCGCGCGGACGCCCGGTTCGGCCTCGGCGCGGTGGTCGGTCTGGTGCTGCTCGCCGCCGCGGCCGACCTGCTGCGCGCCCAGGCCGTGACCCCCCGTCAGCTCCTCGCCCTGGGGCAGCGGGTGACCGAGGCGGGCGGCGGTGTCGGGTGGGTCAACCTGCTGGTGGTCTGGCTGCTGCCCCAACAGCTCGGGATCGCGTGGCGGCGGGGACGCTTCGGGGGCCGCCGTGCGGGGGCCCTGCTGGTCCTGCTCGGGGCCCTGTGGCTGCTGGGGGCCGTGGCCTCCGGCTACCCCGTGGCCATGGTCGGCGGCAACCTCGAGGGTGGGACCAACCTGCTGCCCCCGACCCTGGCGCTGGTGGGCGTGATGTGGCTGCAGGTCGGCGGGGTACTGCTGCTGGAGACGCCCGCGCGTCGCCTGCTGGAACGGCGGCGGATCGGCGGTGTGGTGGCGGTGCTCAGCGCGCTCAGCATGCCCCTGTACCTGTGGCACAAGCTCGCCGAGCTGCCGGCTGCGTGGGTCGGTGAGCGGCTCGGCGCGCCGATCGACGCGGGCCTGCCGGGTGAGGCCGGCTTCTGGTGGGGGCGGCTGTGGTGGTTGCTGCTGTGCAGCGTCATGGTGGCGCCCGTGCTGGCCGGGGTGGTCGCCTTCGAGTCCCGGCGCACGCGTGACGTGCCCGTCACCCCCAGCACCCGGGCCGCCCTGGCCGGCGGGGCCGCGCTGCTCGCCGGGGTCACCGCCGCGCTGGTCCTGGGGGCGCGACCGGGCGCGCTGATCGGGCTCGTGGGGGTCGCCGCAGCCTCCTGGTTGCTGCGCGACCACCCCCGGATCGGTGCCCCGGCGCGACGCTGAGACGGGTGGTCAGCGGCCCACGGGTCCGGCGGTCCCCGAGGCCTCCCAGGCCACCACCGTGTCGAGCAGGTCGGCCAACTCCGACAGCGACAGCGCCGGCCAGCCGGGTTCCGACACCCAGTGGTCGATGCAGGCGGAGCGCAGCTCCGACCAGGACCTGAGGCTCGGATCCCCCAGGTAGGGGTTGCCCTGCCCGCTGAGGTGCGACCCCACGCGCCGGGGACGGGCGATCAACCCGGCGGCCTGGCGGTCCACGCCCTGCTCCGCACAGGGCACGCACCGGTCGGGGATACCCACCTCGATGACCCGCTGGCGCTGGGCCCGGTAGCCGAGGTCGTACTCGAGGACCACGCCGGAGAGCTCCACGTCCAGCCGCACGCTCAACGGCTCCGACCGCCGTGCCCAGCTGGCCTCGTGGGGCAGGTTGCGGGACTCCACGTCGGAGCGCATGGCGTAGAACCCGCAGCGGCAGGTCGGGCGCGGCTCGGGGCAGCCCCGAGGGCAGTGGGCGGTGGCGTCCACCGCGTACCTGCTCCCCGCGGTCAGGCCGGTCAGCGTCGCCTCGTCACCCTCGGGGGAGAGGCGGACGTGGGCCCGCTTGACCGCCAGGATCGGCTCGTCGGCGCTGCCCTCAGCGATCCCCTCCGCGGGGATGGAGGGGTCGACGGACCCCACGGCACGCAGCAGCAGGACGAGGACGACGATCAGCAGGACGAGCAGGACCACCGCAGGCACGGGGGTCAGCCCTGGTCGCTGCGTCCCGGCTCGTCGTCGCGGTGGACCACGCGCAGGGGCGGGAGCTCGTCGTCGGCGACCCGCTGCACCGGCCGGGGCGCCTCGAGAGCGTCGAACTCCTCCGCGTCGCCCTGGCGGACCACGGCGGGTTGCTCCCCACGCCCGGTGACCGTCAGGCGGCGGCGTAGCTTGCCGAGGTTCATGGGGTCTCCTGGGGTTCGGTGGACCGGCAGGATGATGGTACGGCGCGGGGGCGGCGGGCACCACCCCCACCGCCGGTGGCGCTGCGGGTCAGCCGGCAGGCCGCGCCGGCCTCAGGCCTCCTCGATCACGGGGACGCGGCGCATCGCGTCGGCCACGGCCTCCCGGGAGTAGTCGTGGTCGACGAGCTGGCCCGACAGGTAGGCGTCGTAGGCGGCCATGTCGAAGTGCCCGTGCCCGCACAGCGCCGTGAGGATGACCTTCTCCTCGCCGGTGTCCTTGCACGCCTCGGCCTCACGGATCGCCGCGGCGATCGCGTGGGTCGGCTCCGGCGCGGGCACGATCCCCTGGGTGCGGGCGAAGGTGATGGCGGCCTCGAAGCAGTGGGTCTGGTCGATCGCCTCCGCCTCGAACAGCCCCAGCTCGTACATGTGGGAGAGCAGGGGCGACATGCCGTGGTAGCGCAGGCCCCCGGCGTGGATCGGGTCGGGCACGAAGTCGTGGCCGAGGGTGTGCATCTTCATCAGCGGGGTCATGCCGGCCACGTCACCGAAGTCGTAGCGGTACTCGCCCTTGGTCAGCGAGGGGCAGGCCGAGGGCTCCACGGCGAGGATGTGGGGGTCCATCCGCCCGGCGAACTTCTCCCGCAGGAAGGGGAAGAACAGCCCGGCGAAGTTGGAACCGCCGCCGGTGCAGCCGACGATCAGGTCGGGGGTGTCACCGGTCTGGGCGAGCTGGAGCAGGGCCTCCTCGCCGATGACGGTCTGGTGCAGGAGCACGTGGTTGAGCACGCTGCCGAGGGCGTACTTGGTGTCCTCGTCGGCCATCGCGGCCTCGACGGCCTCGGAGATGGCGATCCCGAGCGAGCCCGGCGAGTCGGGGTGCTCAGCGAGGATCGCGCGTCCGGCCGCGGTCAGCTCCGAGGGGGAGGAGTGGACCTCGGCGCCCCACACCCGCATCATCGAGGCGCGGTAGGGCTTCTGGGTGAAGGAGGCCGCCACCTGCCACACCTCGCAGCCGAGTCCGAACTGGGCGGTCGCGAAGGCGAGCGCGGAGCCCCACTGGCCGGCACCGGTCTCCGTGGTCAGGCGCTGCACGCCTTCGGCGGCGTTGTAGTAGGCCTGGGGTACGGCGGTGTTGGGCTTGTGGCTGCCGGCGGGGGAGACGCCCTCGTACTTGAAGTAGATCTTCGCCGGGGTGTCGAGGTGCCGCTCGAGGTTGCGCGCCCGGTAGAGCGGCGCCGGTCGCCACAGCTTGTAGACCTCGCGGACCGCCTCGGGGATCTCGATGTAGCGCGCAGCGGAGACCTCCTGCTCGATCAGCCCCATGGGGAACAGCGGTGCGAGCGCCTCCGGGCCGATGGGCTCATGGGTCCCGGGGTGCAGCGGTGGCGGCGGGGGGACCGGCAGGTCGGCCACGACGTTGTACCAGTGGGTCGGTAGCTCGGCCTCGTCCAGCACGATCTTGGTCATGTCCGCCACCTGGTGCTCCTCCTGTTCCGGTCACCGGCGTGCTCCGCCGGACGGGGTGGGGACCCTAGCCCGGTGCCGTCCCCGTACAGGTGTGGCAGGGTGCACGGTCCGCGACGCCCGACGACACGTGCCACACAGGACTGGAGCGCAGGTGACCGAGATCGACCCCACGAGCTTCCCCGACGGCTTCCTCTGGGGGGTGGCGACGGCCGCCTACCAGATCGAGGGGGCGGTCCGCGCGGACGGGCGCGGCCCCTCGATCTGGGACACCTTCAGCCACACACCGGGTCGGGTGCTGGCCGGCGACACCGGGGACGTGGCCGACGACCACTACCACCGCTGGCCCGAGGACCTCGACCTGATGGCCGAGCTCGGGATCGGCGCCTACCGGTTCTCGATCGCGTGGCCACGGATCCAGCCGCACGGGTCGGGGCCCGTCAACCACGCGGGCCTCGACCACTACCAGCGCCTGGTCGAGGGGATGCTCGAGCGGGACATCACCCCCATCGTGACCCTGTACCACTGGGATCTCCCCCAGGCCCTGGAGGACGCCGGTGGCTGGCCCCACCGCGACACCGCCGAGCGGTTCGCGGAGTACGCCCGGCTGGTCGCCGAGGTGCTGGGGGACCGGGTCGGGGTGTGGGGCACCCTCAACGAGCCGTGGTGCACCGCGTTCCTCGGCTACGCCGCGGGGGTACACGCCCCCGGGCGCACCGAACCCGCCGCGGCCCTGGCAGCCGCCCACCACCTCAACCTCGCCCACGGGCTGGCGACCCAGGCGCTGCGCAGCGTCCTGCCCAGCACCGCGCAGACGACCCTCGCCCTCAACCTCCACCAGGTGCGGGCCGCCTCCGACGACGAGGCCGACCTCGACGCAGCGCACCAGGTCGATGACGTGGGCAACGCCGTGTTCCTGGGCCCGTTGTTCGACGGTGCCTACCCCTCCACGCTGCTGGAGCGGCTGGAGGGGATCACCGACTGGTCCTTCGTGCGCGAGGGGGACGAGGCGACCTGCCACGCGCCGCCTGACGTGCTCGGGATCAACTACTACACCCCGACCCTGGTCCGTCGCCGGCGCGGCACCGGCGACGCCGAGGTGTCCCACACCCACGGGGAGCGGGGGCTGACCCCCTTCGTCGGCTGCGAGGACGTGGAGTTCCTCCAGCCACCGGGTGCGACCACCGAGATGGGCTGGGCGATCGACGCCTCGGGACTCGAGGACCTCCTGCTCGCCGTCGAGCGACGGTTGCCCGACCAGCCCCTGCTGATCACGGAGAACGGCGCGGCCTTCGATGACCACGTGGAGGACGGGCGGATCCGTGACACCGACCGGATCGCCTACCTCGCCGAGCACCTCGCTGCCGTGGGCCGGGTGATCGGGCAGGGGGTCGACGTCCGCGGCTACCTGCTGTGGTCGTTGCTCGACAACTTCGAGTGGGCCTTCGGCTACGCCCGCCGCTTCGGCGTCGTCCACGTCGACTACGACACCCAGGTCCGCACCGCGAAGGACAGCGCCTACTGGTACCGCGACCTGATCGCACGGGCTGGTACGGGGTGAGGCTCGGTAGCCTGCCGTCGATGACCCGCCGCGTCGGACTCCTCGGGGGCACCTTCGACCCGCCCCACCTCGGCCACCTCGTCGTGGCCGAGTGCGCCCGCGTGGAGCTGGGCCTCGACGAGGTGCGGCTGCTGGTGGCCGGGGACCCCTACCAGAAGTCCACCACCTCGTCGTCGGCGCACCGTGTGGCCATGGTGCGGGCCGCCGTCGCCGAGGACGTGCACCTCAGCGTCGATGCCCGGGAGCTCGACCGTGAGGGCCCGACCTACACGGCGGACACCCTGGAGGCCCTGTCCGCCGAGGAGCCGGACACCGAGTGGTACTTCGTGCTGGGCGAGGACGCCGCCGCGGGGTTGTCGACCTGGCACCGGGTGGAGGAGGCCTTCGCCCGGGCCACCTTCGTGGTGGTCACCCGTCCCGGGGACCAGGCCCCCGATGACACCCTGCTGCCCGCCGCCATCGTGCACCTGGAGATCCCGCAGCTCGAGGTGTCCTCCACGCAGCTGCGGGAACGGTTCGCCGCCGGCCGGGCGACCCGCTACCTGGTGCCCCCGGCGGTCGACAGTTACGTGCGGTCCAACGACCTCTACCTGAGCCGGGACGGCGACCGTGGGTGAGGGCGCCGCCCCCGACCCCACCCCGCGGCCACGGCGCGGGGACGGCTCCGCGGGTGCCCGTCGCCGCCCGTCCGGTCGGCGCGGTCGCCGGCGGCATCGTGCTGGTGCA
>SKTN01000345.1 GCA_007117945.1 Nitriliruptoraceae bacterium
AACAGGGCGTAGAGGGCGTTGGAGAGGTCGTAGTGGGCCGCGATGTTGCGCTTGGAGCGCCCGAGCCGGTTGGCGCGCAGGGAGTGGATCAGCTTGTCGGAGGCGATGTTGGCCAGCGCCGCCGGGGTGATGCGCTTCAGCGCCCGGCGGTTGGCGATCACGATACGCACCAGGGAGACCAGGTCGGTGGAGGACCACTCGCCCTGCATGTAGGACTCACCGACGCCCACCGTCGCGCCGTGGAGCAGGCGGGTGAAGAACCGCCAGTCGTGGACGTGGATACGGGACCGCAGCTCGCTGTCGGGGTCCCCGAACCACCGGCGGCGCCCGTCGGGCAGCACCACCTCGACGCGACCCACCACGAACTGCTCGAGCATCGAGGTGATGGTGTGCTGGGCGCGACGCTCCGCTGCCGTGGCCAGGCGGACGATGTCGGGGGCGACGGGCGCGGGTCCGCTCGCGCGTGACCGATCGGTGTCAGCGGCCGTGTGCAGCGCCTGCGCGCGGTGTCGGACGGGCTCCACGGTGGACTCCAGGGCTCGGATGCGGGGTCAGCCGGCGGCGACCCCTGCACGGTGCAGGGTTCGGGCGCTTGCCCGGTGTTCGGGGTCGGTACCGCCGGGGATGGCCGGGAGCTGCCCCGAGGGCCGGCGCTGCGCCGCGTCGCCCGTCGCCGCTGGCGCCGGATGGCCACGGACCAGGGCCCCCTCGGGCGGCGCGGGCTTGCGGTGGAACCGGACCCGCCGGGCGAACAGCCTGAGGGCCTGGAGGTGGATCAGCAGCACCGTGCGCAGGGGCAGCAGGGGGTTGGCCAGCAGGGTGCGGGCGAGCGCGCCGGTGGTGAAGGCCCGCCGTCGGCCGGTCTGGGTGGCGTCGAACACCCGCACACCGTCCTCCTCCACCTCGATGTGGGCGACGATGCGGTCGTCGCGCAGCACGAAGCTGAAGCGGTAGTCGAGACCCTCGACGGGCAGGAAGGGACTGACGTGGAGCCGCTTCCCGGCACGGGCGTGGACCACACCCCCGGGACGGTGCTCGAGGTCGTCGAGCAGGTACCAGTAGGACTCCCCGAAGGTGTTGTTCACCTCGGCGACGACCAGGGCGAGAGACCCGTCCGAGTGGTGGCAGAACCACCAGCTGACGGGGTCGAAGACGTGGCCCGCGACGCGCAGGTTGGCCAGCACCTGCACCGGCCCCCCGGGCAGGGCCGCTCCCTGGGAGGCGAGCCAGCGCGCGAGCTTGGCCTTGACCGGGGTGTCACCGGCACCGAGGTGGTCGCGGTCGAGGAAGCGGGTCAGCGCCGGTCGCCGGTACCCGAACCCTGCGACCTCGGCCTCGAGGGCGTCGAGCTCATCGACGTCGAGCAGCGCGTGGAAGGTCCGGTACCGGAAGCTGCGCTCCACGGTGCGCAGCCGCCGGTGGCGGGTCCAACCGACGTACAGCCCGGAGGCGCGAGGCGACGTCACGTCGGCCACCGCACACCGAGGTGGCTGACGGCACGCACGGCCGACCACAGGCCGTCCTCATGGAAGCCGTAGCGCTGGTAGGCGCCGGCGTAGAAGGTCCGCTGCTGCCCGTTGAGGCCGTCGAGCAGGTCGTGGGTGGCGACGCTGGCCCCGGTGTAGCCGGGGTGGGTGTAGTGCAGGCGGCGCAGGGTCCGGTCGGCAGCGGGTGGGGTCGCCGGGTTCAGGCTCACCACGTACTCGCTGGGCTCCTCGAGGGACTGCAGGCGGTTCATGTGGTAGCTGAGGCTGACCCGGTCGGTCGGCGTGCGGCAGTCCTCCAGCAGGTAGTTCCACGACGCCCAGGCGGCGGGCCGGCGGGGCAGCAGCGCGGTGTCGGTGTGCAGGTAGGTGTCGTTGTCCGAGTAGGTCCAGGCACCCAGCAGCTCCCGCTCCTGTGCGGTCGGGTCGGCGAGCAGGGCCAGGGCCTCGTCGGCGTGGGTCGCCACCACCACCGCGTCGAAGGCCTGGGTGGTGCCGTCGGCCAGCCGGATCCGTGCGGCGTCGGTGTCGCGCTGCAGCGCGACGACGGCTGCACCCGTGTGGATCCGGTCCCGGTAGGGCGCGGTCAGGGGCGCGAGGTAGGAGGAGGTGCCGCCCACCACGGTGCGCCACTGGTGGTGGGAGGTGACCCCGAGCAACCCGTGGTTGGCGAAGAACCGCAGCAGCGTGCCCAGGGGGAAGGCCCCGATCGTGCCCGTGCCCGAGGACCAGATGGCCGCGGCCATGGGCAGGAGGTAGTGGGCCCGGAAGCCGTGGCCGAAACCGGCCACGTCGAGGAACCGCTCGATGGTGAGGTTGGCGGTGCGGGGGTCGTCCACCAGCCGCCGTCCGAGCCGGTTGAAGCGGGCGATGTCGCTGAGCATGCGCAGGTAGCCGGGGCGCAGCAGCCGCGCCGGTTGCGCGGCGATGCCCCGGGGGCTGCCGGCGTACTCGAGGTCGCACCGCTCGCACCGCAGGGACCAGGACATGTCCGAGGGCTGGGTGGCCACCCCGAGCTCGTCGAACAGGCGCACCAGCAGGGGGTAGGTGGCCTCGTTGTAGACGATGAAGCCCGTGTCGACGCCCAGGGTGCCGCCGTCGCCGCGCGGGGTGTCCACGGTGTTGGTGTGGCCGCCGAGGCGGTCCTGCCGTTCGAAGACGTGGACCTCGTGGCCGGCACCCGTCAGCAACCAGGCACTGGCTGCTCCCGAGATGCCCGTGCCCACCACCGCGATCCGCACACCACGTCCTCACGCTCGACCATCACGACCATCACGACCATCACGA
>SKTN01000392.1 GCA_007117945.1 Nitriliruptoraceae bacterium
CGGGTGCGCTGCGCTGCGGCCGGACGCAGGTCCGCTGCCGGCGGAACGCCGGCGGCCGGGGGGTGTTCCTCACGCCCGCCGCCCGCACCGGGACCGTGCCCGGCGGGTGGTGGCGGTGGCGGTGGCGGTGGTGTGGTCACTGGGGCGATCTCCGGCCGGGGCGCGAGCGCAGCCACACGCCCACCGACACCACGACCAACAGCAGGACCAGCAGGGCGGCTGTACCGGTCACCAGGGTGCCCGATGGTTGGACGCGGGGCCCCGGCACGCCTGCCCCTTCGTCCGTACCCGGCAGGTCACCGGCCGCCAACTCGATGGTCACGGGGCTGCCCACACGGTCGCCGGCGGCGTCCTCGCCCACCAGTGTCACGGCGTAGTCGCCGGGTGGGACCACCTCGCCGTCGTCGTCGACCAGGCGCCACCGCGCCGCGTGGGGCCCCGGTTCGGCCACGCCGATGCGCTGGGTGCGGATCACGGTCCCGGCGGTGTCACGGACCTCGAGGTGGAGCAGCGCGTGGCTGCTGAGCTCCGTCTCCACCGCCACCGCCTCACCGGGCCGGGTGAGCGCCTCCACCACCCGGGTCGGGGCGACCTCGAGGGCCTCCTCGGCGTCCTCGGGGGGCGACAGACGCCAGCCCTGATCGGTGCGCGTGGCGGTCCAGGGGCCGAGCACCCGCTCGATGACCACCTCGCCGTCCTGCTCGACGCGCAGGAGGTCGTCACCGCTGAGCACGACCTCGTCGCGGGGCGCACCCAGCCCCACACGGATCCGCTCGGGGAGGGCGTCGCTGGCCACGGGCTGGAGCCCGCCGTAGTAGGCGGCGAGGATCTCCTCGGCGTCGTGGCCCGCTGCGGCCCGACCCCGCGCGCCGTACTGACCCATGCCGACCCCGTGGCCCCAGCCGCGCCCCGACAGCACCACCTCCTCGTCGGTCACCTCCACGGTGAACCGCGAGGAGGGCACGGTGCTCGGCAGGGGTCTGAGACCGTCGGCACGCCGGGTGGGGAAACGGTCGGGGAAGCGGCTGACGGCCACCCGGGAGAGGAAGTCGCGCAGTTCCACCGCCCCCACCTCGACGGCGGTGCCGTCGGCACCACGGACCACGAAGCCGGCGTCCACGTCGTCGACCTCACCGGTGCGCTCCACCTCGGCGACGGGGACCGTGGCGGCCAGACGCTCGCCGCGCGAGAGGATCTCGTCGAACTCCGCCCGGGTGAAGCGCACCTCCCAGCGGTGGTAGGGCGACACCTCGTCGTAGGGGTCGTCGATGGCGACGAGGTGGTCGCGGGCACCGGTGGTGGGGAACACCTCCTCGTTGGCGTAGGTCCGGCCCCCCGAGGTGGAGAAGTAACGGGCGAGGACCGGGGCACCGTCGGCGTCGACGAGGACCTGGCCGGCGGTGGCGGCGACCGCGGCCTCCCACCGCTGGCCGCCGTCGAGCACCACCTCGGCGCCCCGGTAGACCTGGCAGGCGGTGGTGTCGCACAGGTCGTAGCCCCGGTGGGTGTCCGCCTGTGCCGACCACCAGGCGTAGGTCCGCGCAGCGACGGCCTGGGCCTCCAGCGCCGCCATCGGCCACCGGCTCGGCATCTCCGCGACCCCGGCGACGTAGCGTTCGACGTCCACCTCGTTGACGACCTGCCCGTCGGACCGCAGCTCGATCGTGCCGTGATAGCGGCGGCCGTCCACGGCGATCAAGGTGTCGGTGTCACCGCTGATGCGCACCTCACCGGTGACCGTGACCGGCTCGGTGGCCAGGGCCGGGGCGGCCACCGCCACCAGCGCCGCGCCGGCGGCCAGCAGCCCGGCGGCGAACAGCCCGACGGCAGGGCCCCGTCGCCGGTGCCGGGCCGCCTCAGCCATCGAGGGTGGCTGCGTCGATCCGCTCGATGTCGGCGCCCAGGGACCGCAGGCGCGCGACGAAGTGCGCGTAGCCGCGGTCGATGTGGTGGACGTCGCGCACCGTGGTCTCCCCCTCGGCGACCAGCCCCGCCATCACCCCGGCGGCGCCGGCCCGCACGTCCAGGCCCGCCAGTGCGGCACCGTGGAGGGTCGTGGGACCCCGGATCAACGCGTGGTGGCCGTCCACCTCGACGTCGGCGCCCATGCGGCACAGCTCACGGACGAAGGAGAAGCGCGACTCGAACACGTTCTCCGTGCACCGACTGGTCCCCTGGGCCTGGCTGAGCAGCACCATCAGCTGGGGCTGCAGGTCCGTCGGGAAGCCCGGGTAGGGCAGGGTGACCACGTCCACCGCCTCCAGGCCGTCGGACTTGACCCTCAGCGAGGCGGCACCCTCCTCGACCAGGACCCCGGCGGCCCGCAGCTTGATCAGGGGCAGGGTGAGGTCGGTGGGACGCACCCGCTCGATCACCACGTCCCCGCCGGTGACCGCCGCCATCATGGCGTAGGTCCCCGCCTCGATCCGGTCCGGGCAGGTCTCCCAGGCGACGCCGCGCAGGCGATCGACCCCCTCGACCTCCAGGGTCGGTGCACCGACGCCCTCGATGCGTGCCCCCATCGCGGTGAGCATGCGGCACAGGTCCTGGATCTCCGGCTCCCGGGCGGCGTTCTCGATCACCGTGGTGCCCTCGGCCAGGGTGGCGGCCATGAGCAGGTTCTCCGTCGCGCCCACGGAGGGGAAGTCCAGGGTGATCAGGGCACCGTGCAGGTCGTGGGCGCGGACCTCGACCTCACCGGCCTCCTCGGTGACCGTGGCACCCATGGCGCGCAGTCCCCGCAGGTGGAGGTCGATGGTGCGTGC
>SKTN01000318.1 GCA_007117945.1 Nitriliruptoraceae bacterium
CAGCCGCGGCGGCGCAGCTCAGCCGCCCTCGATCCGTGCGGTCACCGCGGCCAGCAACCCGGGCTCGCGTACCAGCGCCTGGCTCGCGTCGAGGACCTCCGGCAGCACGCTGCCCCGTGCGAGGAGCTCGACGACCAGCGCCGCCGCCACGTCCCCATCCTCGGCCCCGGGCACCCCCACCCCCGCCGGGATCAGGACGCGGTGCTGTGCGCCCGCGGGCGTGTGCACGGTCCACTGTCCCTCGGCCACCGGCCGCACCTCGAACCCGTCCACGCACCGCCTCCCCGGGCCACCCGCACCCGTCACGTCAGCTCAACCGCATCCTGAGCTCCTCGAACCCTGCCGGGTCCCGGCCGACCGCCGCACCGAGATCGAGTGCGGGAGTGGGCTCGCCCGGTGTGACCGCCGCCTCGAGGGCGTCACCGCGCTCCTGCAGGATCCGTACCGCCTCCGTCGCCACCTGCAGCGGTGGCACCCCGGTCAGCCCCAACCCCCGGCGGGTGTGGTGCGCCAGGGTCAGGGTGCGACGCCGCCCGTCCCCGAGGAACAACTCGAAGTGCTCGGGGCCCGTCTGCTGGAGGATCGGCGCGTCCATGACCGCGACGGTACCCCGTGCAGTGACCGGATCCGGGGACACGGCGTCCAGGCAGGCTCGGGCGTGGTCTGGATCGCCGGCGCCCGGCAGCAGGCGGACGCAGCGGCGGCCGCCCGGAGGGCGGCCGCCGCTGCGCGGGTGGTGTCACGGGACTCAGGCGTCCTCGTCCGCCTCGTCGTCCTCGAGCGCAGCGGGGTCGGGGGCATCGACGAGCTCGCCCGCGGCGCTGACCACGTACCAGCGATCGGCGCTGGCCTGGCCACGCACGTCGCCGGCCTCGGCGTCAACGACGAAGGTGTGCAGCGGGGAACCCGCCACGACGATCTGCGTGCCACCGTCCTCGCGCTCGACGGTGGTGACCTCCGCGTCGACGTCCTCGGCCACCTCGGGCTCACCCTCGACGAGCACGGGCTGCCAGACCTGGGCGCAGTCGCCCACGCACGTGATCTCGCCGTCGAGCTGGTCGATGGCGCCGTAGGTCGTCATCCCCTCGGCGGTCACGATGTGGGCGCCGAGGTCGGAGTCGGCCACCTCGATGCCGGCGGTGACCACACCCGAGGGCGTGTCCGCGCCGTTGGCGGCAGCGTCGGCGTCCTCATCCTCGGTGGCGTCGTCCTCGGTGGCGTCGTCCTCGACCACCTCGTCGTCGAGCGCCTCCTCGTCATCGACGTCCTCGTCGACCTCTGCGACCCCCTCGTCAGGGTCGCCGGTCAGTGCCTCCTCGTCGGCGCAGGCTGCGGCGACGAGCGCCACGGCCGCGGCCATCGGGAGCAGTCGGGAGCGCAGCTTCACGGTGGTCCTCCTCACGGCGGGCAGTGCGTGGATCGCACCGCGTTGGAGGACACGGTCCCACAGTCACGGGCGTGATGGATGGCCCGGAGACGGCCGAACGTCAGCGGCCGAACGGCCGCGGCCAAGGGGACAGGTCCGGGGCGAGCGGACACGGGCCAGCCGTGAACACGGGTCCCCGCCGCCCTGTCCCCGGCTGTCGCCCGGCGCACCCGGAGGACCTCGGGGGCGTCAGTACCCCAGGCGTCCGAGCTGCTTCGGGTCGCGCTGCCACTCCTTGGCCACCCGCACGTGGGTCGAGAGGTAGACCTTGGCGCCGAACAGCACCTCGAGCTCCTCGCGGGCCGCGGTGGCGGCGGCCTTGAGGTGGGCACCACCACGGCCGATGACGATCGGCTTCTGCGACTCGCGCTCCACGTGGATCACCGCGTCGACCCGCAGCAGATCCTCGCGCTCGGGGTCGGCCGCCACCTCGTCCACGGTGACGGCGATGGAGTGGGGCACCTCGTCGCTCACGACGCTGATCAGCTTCTCACGGACGATCTCCGCGGCGAGCTGACGTTCGGGCTGGTCGGACACCTGCCCGGCGGCGAACAGCCGTGGCCCCTCGGGCAGGTGGGCGACCAGCACCTCCTCGAGCCGATCCACGTTGTCCCCCGTCATCGCCGACACCGGCACGATGTCGGCGAACCCCCCGAGGGACGCACCGAGCTCCTCGAGGCGCACCAGCTCGGGCAGCATCCGCTCCTTGGGCCGGACCAGGTCCACCTTGTTGGCCACGGCCACCACCGGCGTCGAGGTCGAGGCGAGCTCGCGGGCGAGGTAGGCGTCGCCCTGACCGATGCCGGCGGCGGCGTCGGTGACGAAGCACAGCAGGTCGACCCCCGCCCAGGTGTCGCGCACCAGCTCGTTGAGCCGGCGGGTGAGCAGGGTGCGGGGCTTGGCCAGGCCCGGGGTGTCCAGGAACACCAGCTGCGCGTCGTCGCGGGTGTGCACCCCCCGGATCGCGTTGCGCGTGGTCCCCGGCACGGGGGTCACGATCGCGATCTTGGCGCCGACGAGGTGGTTCAGCAGGGTGGACTTGCCCGTGTTGGGCCGCCCGACCAGGGCGATCATCCCGCTGCGGTGCCCTTCGGGGACGGGGTCGTCGAGGCCCGCGAGGATCGCGGCGACGTCGAGTTCACGCTCCTCCACGGGGCGCCTCCTCCTGCACATCCGCGACGGGCGGCGCGGGGGTGTCCCCCTGACCTGCCGCCAGCCGCACGCCGGAGAAGGCCTCGGGCAGCAGGGTGGTGATGGGCCATGACAGGACCGGCCCACCCGCACCCGTGGCGTGCACCATCGCCCGGGGACCGAACTCCGCGATCGTCTGCCGGCAGGC
>SKTN01000272.1 GCA_007117945.1 Nitriliruptoraceae bacterium
CCCCACCGTCACGTAGCCTTCGCTACGACCGTGGTCGTAGCCCGGTCGCCCACGGGCACCCGGCATCAGCCGGCACGCGCCCCTCCCCCAGGAGCTCAACCATGCGACGGAGCATCCGTGCGCTCGCACTCACCGCAGCCCTCGCGCTGACCCTCGCCGCCTGCGGTGGCGAGGAGGCGGTCGAGGACCCCACCGACGACACCACCGACGACACCACCGAGGAGGCGGCGGCCGATGACGACGCCGACGACGACGTCGACACCGCCGACCTCGAGCTGGTGGCCGCCGACACCCTCACCGTGTGCTCGGAGGTCCCCTACGAGCCCTTCGAGTTCGAGGACCCCGATGCCCCGTCGGGCTACAGCGGCTTCGACATCGACATGATGCAGGAGATCGCCGACCGCAACGGCCTGGAGCTGGTCGTGGTCAACACCGGCTTCGAGGGCCTGACCTCCGGCGCGGAGATGGCCGCCGGCACCTGCGACGTCGCCGCCTCGGCGATCACCATCACCGAGGAGCGTGCCGCCAACGTCGACTTCACCGAGCCCTACTGCTCCGCCATCCAGTCCCTGCTGGTCCCGGTGGGCTCCGACATCACCACCATCGACGACCTCGTCGAGGGCGTCACCGTGGGCGTGCAGTCCGGCACCACCGGCGCCGACTACGCCGAGGAGAACGTCCCCGGCGCGGAGATCCGCGCCTACGAGGGTGGCGGTGAGCTGTTCACCGCGCTGGAGGCCGGTCAGGTCGACGCGATCCTGCAGGACGAGCCGGTCAACGCCAACCGCGCCGACCAGGACGACAACGTCGAGGTGGTCGAGACCTACGACACCGGGGAGGACTACGGGTTCGCCCTGCAGCAGGGTCGCGACGACGCGCTGCTGGCGCTGCTGAACGACACCCTCGACGAGCTGCGTGCCGACGGCTTCTACGACGAGCTGTTCGACACCTACTTCGGCGAGGCCTGAACGACCACCGGCCGGTCGCGTCACCGCACGCGGCCGGTCGGGTCCACCCCCGGCCCCGGGTCCGGAGGCGGGAACACGCCATGACGTGGTCCCCTCCGGCCCGGGGTCGTCTAGCGTTCGCCCCGCTCGCAGCCGCTGAGGGGAGCTCCGCGATGACCGCGACCGCAGCCCGGCCACCCACCCGGACCCTGACCAAGCGTCAGCAGCAGCGACTGGTGCGTGGTGCGCTCTACGTGGTGTTCGTCGCCGCCCTGGCCGCGCTGGTCGCCGTGGCCGACTGGGAGACCACGCGGCGCAACTTCTTCAACGCCGAACTGGCGCGGCAGATGTTCCCCGACGTGCTCACCATCGCCGCCCGCAACACCCTGCTCTACACCATCCTGGCCTTCAGCTTCGGGCTGGCCTTCGGGCTCCTGCTCGCGCTCATGCGCCTGTCCTCGGTCGCCCCCTACCGCTGGCTCGCAACGATCTACATCGAGATCTTCCGCGGGCTCCCGGCGCTGCTGACCATCTTCCTGGTCGGCATCGGCATCCCGATCGCCTTCGGCACGCGGTGGCCGACGCTGGTCACGATCACCCTCGGGCTCGGGATCGTGGCCGCCGCCTACATGGCGGAGACGATCCGCGCCGGCATCGAGGGGGTACCCAAGGGGCAGATGGAGGCGGCCCGGTCGCTGGGGATGTCCTACAGCTGGGCGATGGCCTCCATCATCATCCCCCAGGGGTTCCGCATCATCATCCCACCCCTGACCAACGAGCTCGTGCTCCTGATCAAGGACACCTCGCTGCTGTTCGTGATCGGCACCACCCCGGCCACCAAGGAGCTGACCAAGTTCGGGCGGGACCTGCTCAACACCAACGCCAACGCGACCCCGCTGATCGTGGTGGGTGCGGTCTACCTCATGATCACGATCCCGCTCACCCAGCTCGTGCGGGTACTGGAGCGGCGCAACGCCCGTTCCCGGTAGCCACCAGCAACCCCACCCGGTGCGCGCCGACACCACCTCGACAGGAGCACGTGATGACCGCCACCACCACCGGTCCGACGCCGCCGGCCATCGAGGTGCGCGAACTGCACAAGTCCTTCGGCGACCTCGAGGTCCTCAAGGGCATCGACTTCCACGTCGACCGCGGCGAGGTGGTGTGCGTCATCGGCCCATCGGGCTCCGGCAAGTCCACCCTGCTGCGCTGCGTGAACCGGCTGGAGGAGCCGACCTCGGGGCGGATCTTCATCGAGGGTGAGGACATCACCGACATCGATGCCGACGTCGATGCCCTGCGCAGCCGCATCGGCATGGTGTTCCAGTCCTTCAACCTCTTCCCCCACCTGTCGGTGCTGCGCAACCTCACCATCGCACAGCGACGCGTCCACCGGCGGAGCACGGCCGACGCGCGCCGCATCGCCCGCGCCAACCTCGAGCGGGTCGGGCTGTCGGACAAGATCGACGCCTACCCCTCGCACCTCTCCGGTGGCCAGCAGCAGCGGGTCGCCATCGCCCGGGCCCTGTCGATGGAGCCCGACATGATGCTGTTCGACGAGCCGACCTCGGCCCTGGACCCGGAGCTGGTCGGCGAGGTGCTCTCCGTCATGCGCGACCTCGCCCGGGAGGGGATGACGATGATGGTGGTCACCCACGAGATGGGCTTCGCCCAGGAGGTCGGCGACCGGGTGGTGTTCATGGACGCCGGGGTGGTGGTCGAGGAGGGTGACCCCGTGCAGGTCCTCACCGACCCGCAGCACGAGCGCACCCAACGCTTCCTGAACATGGTCCGCTGACCCGCAGGGCCGCGCCAC
>SKTN01000309.1 GCA_007117945.1 Nitriliruptoraceae bacterium
AGGTCCATCGTGACCTCGAGGGGGTCGGGGCCGTAGGGGTCCCAGATCACCTCGTTGCCGGAGCCCGACTCGCCACCGGTCATCGACACCTGGGAACCGGCGTGGTCGACGCGCACCTCGCCGCTGATGAAGTCCAGGCCGAACTCGTCGAGGGGGAAGTCCTCGTCGAAGTCCTCCGCCACGTCCTCGTCGGGGTCGAGGCTGAGGACCCAGGTGTCGCCCTCGGTGTTGGTGAAGGACGAGCCGGGGAACAGGTCCTCCACCAGCATGTTGAAGGCCTCACCGTCCTCGGCACCGAAGGTCGCGGTGACCCGCTGCTGGTCCGGGTCGGAGCTGTCCGCCTCCGCCGAGAGCAGGGTGACCCCGTCGATCTCCTCGCCGACGTCCTCCTCGATCTCCTCCTGGAGGAACTCCTCCGCGGTCCCGAACAACTGGGCCGCCTCACCGTCGTAGACGATGTCGAAGGCCAGGGTCGCCGAGGCGTCGTCCTCGATGAGCATGGCGTAGTCGGTCCGGATCTCGCAGGCCGCCAGCAGGAGCGCGGCGACCGCGAGCAGCAACAGCGTCGAGCGGCGCATGGCCTCTCCCCTCGCATCGGTGCGTCGGTGATGGGCGGTGCGGTCCGTGGCAGCGGCCGTCGGGGCCTGCGGACGGGTGCCCAGTTTCCCACACCGTGGAACGCCTCGACCGTAGCCTCCGGTGCTACGCCGGGATGGGAGCGACCCCCTACCCCGACCGACGGGCTCGGCGGCCATCGGTCTACTGTGCAGGACGCGAGCGGGTGAACGCGCGGTGACGGAGAGGCGAACGGGATGCTGGGCGAGGTCGCGATGACGAGCTCGGGCGAGCTCCCCCTCGGCGTGATGCTGATGGGGTTCGCCGGCGGGCTGGCGCTGTTCCTGCACGGGATGAACGGCGTCACCTCGGGCCTCAAGGGGCTGGCGGGGACCTCGCTCAGCCGTGTCCTCGCCCGGGTGTCGGGCAACCGCTTCGCCGGCGTCGCCACGGGGATGCTGGTCACCGCCACGATCCAGTCCTCCACCGTCACCATGGTGCTGGTGATCGGGTTCCTGTCCGCGGGGCTGCTCACCCTGGTGCAGTCGGTCGGGGTGATCATCGGCGCCAACGTGGGCACCACGATCACGGCGCAGATCATCGCCTTCGACGTGGTCAGCTACGCCCTGGCCATGATCGCCGGCGGGGTGCTGGCGGAGTTCATCGGCCGCAAGGAGCCGATCCGCCAGCTCGGCACGGCCGTCGCGGGGCTCGGCATCCTCTTCCTCGGGATGGGGGTGATGCAGAGCGCGATGGCGCCCCTGCAGGACTACGAGCCCTTCCTCAGCCTGATGGCCACCGAGCGCGGCCCCCTGCCCGGGGTGCTGATCGGCGCGGGCTTCACCGCCGTGATCCAGTCCTCCTCGGCGACCATCGGCATCATCATCGTGATGGCCAGCCAGGGGCTCGTCCCCCTGGAGACCGGGATCGCCATCGCCCTGGGCGCCTCGCTGGGGACGGCGGTCACCACGATGCTGGCCACCATCGGCCGCCCGCCCGTGGCACTGCGGGCCGGGCTGGTGCACGTGGTGTTCAACGTGATCGGCGTGACCATCATGCTGTTCCTGATCGACCCGATCGCGCAGCTGGCCACGGCGATCTCCCCCAGCGCCGAGGGCCTGGAGGGTCGGGCGCGCCTCGCCCAGGACGCGCCCCGCCAGATCGCCAACGCCTACACCATCGCCAAGACCGGGATGCTGCTGCTGTTCCTGCCCTTCACCCGGCGCCTGGCGGCCCTGGTCGAGCGGCTCGTGCCGCTACGACCCTCCGAGGTCGGCGTCGAGCCCAAGTACCTCGATGTCGGGGTCCTGGAGACACCGACCATCGCCCTGGACCTCGCCCGCAAGGAGATCGCGCGGATGGGCCGGCGGGTCCAGGACCAGGTCGACCGCGCCATGCCCACGGTGCTCACCGGCGACACCGGCGAGCTGACCGCCCTGGCAGAGCGCGACGATGACATCGACGACCTCAACGACGCGATCCTCGCCTACCTGCGCCAGATCAGCGACGACCGGCTGACCGAGGCCGAGGCCCAGGAGCTCCAGTCGCTGATGGAGGTGACCAGCTACCTCGAACTGGTCGGTGACATCGTGGAGAGCGAGCTGGTGCGACTCGGGCTGCGGCGCATCGAGGAGGGGGTCCCCGTGAGCGCGGAGACCCTCGAGGTGGTGACCGACTTCCACGCGAAGATGTCGGAGCTGCTGCGGACCTCCATGGAGGCCTTCAGCGCTGAGGATGCCGCCACCGCCCGCACGGTCCTGGACGCCAAGCCGGAGGTCAACGAGCTGCTGTCCACGGCCGCGGCCCACCACGCCACCCGCATGACGGCGGAGGCGCCGGCGCGTGTGGCGGCCTACGCCCGCGGCACGGAGACCATCCAGGCGTTGCGCCGGATCTACACCTTCGCCAAGCGGATCGCCCGGACGGTGCCGGGCGTCGAGAGCTGAGGACGCACGCCAGCGGTCGAGCGCTGTGGGCGCGCCGGTGGTCGAGCGCTGTGGGCGCGCCGGTGCGCTCGCGGAGGGCGGTCGGGGCCTGCCCCGTCAGCTCACCCGCCGGGTTCCTGCGGGTCGGCCGGCCCGTCGGCGTCACCCGTCGTTGCGGTTGCCTCCCCCATCGACCGCGCAGCACGCTCACGTGCCGCTGCAGCGCGGCGCAGGGCCGCCAGCGCGCGTTCCTCCGCGGCCAACG
>SKTN01000339.1 GCA_007117945.1 Nitriliruptoraceae bacterium
ATCGCCGTCGCCGTCGGCCTCGGCGCTCTCGCCGGCATCGAGCTGCCCTCGGACCGTGACGTCCCGCTCCACCGGCGGGGCTGGGCGCCCGGGGCCGCGCTGGCGCTGGCGGGGGGCGTCCTCCTCCTCTACGAGCTCGCCGCGCACCTGGGGCTGCCCGGCAACACCCGTCCCCTGCTGCTGCTGGCCGTCGCGCTGGGAGCCGCCGTGCTGGCCGTGGCTGCGGGCCGGCCGGTCCACAGCACCACGGTCCGGGCCCAGCTGCGTCCCGTCCCGGCCACCTCCGCGCTCCTGGCGGCCGGGCTCCTGGTCGCGGCCGTGACCCTGCTGGCACCGCCCACCCAGGGTCCACCACCCGGGACCGACCCTGTCGCTGACCGGTTCACCGTGGCCAGCTTCGAGGTGGGCGCCGGCTTCGGGACCGACCTGCGCTACGACCCCCGGCGCCAGGCCGGGGTCCTGTGGGAAGCGGAGGTGGATCTCGTCCTGCTCAACGGGGTCGACCGGGGCGGGTGGCTGGCCGGTGGCCAGGACCTGCTCCCCCTGCTGCAGGCCCACCTCGGCCTCGAGCACGTGCTCTTCGCCCCGGCGGGGACCGAGCTCGCCGGGCACGCCCTGCTCAGCCGCCACCCCATCACGGAGTTCGCCTCCGAGCCCCTCCCCGGGGGCAGCCGCTCGGCGGTGCACAGCCAGCTGGCGGCGGTGGTGACCCTGCCCGGCGACCAGCAGCTGGGCGTGATCGGCACCCAACTGGCCGTCGCCGAGGCCGACGACGAGGCCCGCCTACCCCAGGCCCGCGCCGTGGCCGGCAACGTCGCCCGGCTCCGGGAGCGGCAGCTACCGACGGTGCTGCTGGGGGACCTCGGTGGTCCCCTGGACGGCGCCATCCTGGAGAGCTTCACCCCCCTGCTGCCGGGCACCATGCCCGACGGGGCCCACAGCTACCCGGCGGCGGCACCGACCGAGCTGCGCGACCACGTGCTGCTCTCCCCCGAGCTGCGGCGGGTGGGGCTGGCGATCCCCTCCAGCGGTGCGTCCACCCACCTGCCCGTGGTGGTGACCATCCAGGGCCTCGACGACGCCTCGTGAGCCGCGGCGCTCAGCGGACCCCCTGCGCCACGACCTCGTCGAGCAGCGCCGCGAACCCCTCGGCGATCACGGTCCAGCTGTAGGTCCCCACCACGGAGCTGCGCGCGGGCCCACGGGCCGCGGCCCGACGCTGCGGGTCGGCGATCCACCCCTCGAGCGCGGCGGTGAGGGCGTGGCCGTCGCGGCCGTCGACCACCTCGCCGGCCCGGGGATCACGCACCGTCTCGGGGGCGCCACCGGAGCGCCCCGCGATCACGGGCACACCCGCGGCTTGGGCCTCGAGGTAGACGATCCCGAGCCCCTCGACGTCCAGCCCGGCCCACCGCGTGCGACAGGGCATCGCGAACACGTCGAGGGCGGCGTAGGTGGCGGGCAGTTCGTCCCACGCCACGGGGCCGGCCAGCACCGCCCGTGCGTCCCCACCGAGGGCCTCGATCCGGTGCCGGAGCCGCCGCTCGAGGGGGCCCTCCCCCACCAGCAGCAGCCACGCCCGCGGGTGGCGACGGGCCACCTCGGGCCAGGCCTCGAGCAGCGCGTCCTGGCCCTTGCGGGACACCAGTCGGGAGACGCACCCGACCACCACGGCGTCCTCGGGGACCCCGAAGCGGCGGCGGATGCCGGCACCCGCCACCGTGGGCGTGAACCGCTCCACGTCCACCCCCGGTGGGACCTCGCGCACCACGCCGGCACGCAGGTGACCCTCCAGGCGCCGGGCGGTGAAGCCACTGATGGTCGTGGCGGCATCGAGGTGGCGTGACGCCCGGGCGATCAGGTGCCCGAGCCCGGCACCGGCCATACCGGCCTCCAACCCGTGGGTCAGCGCCACCACGGGGACGCCGAGGTGGTGGCGCAGCGGACCGGCGAGCTCCCCCAGCGGCCAGGCCGCGCCCAGCACGATCACCTCGGGCCGGTGGGTGCGGGCGACGTCCAGGACCAGCTGCAGGATCGCGGGGGTGGGCAGGACCGCGCCCGGCGCGCGCACGGTCCGGTGGCGCTCGCCGGCATCCGCCGCCTCGACGCCGACGTCCCCGCCGGGGCCGACCACCACGGTGGTCTCCGGGTGCACCCGCCGCAGGAGGTTGCCCACGAACTGCTGGATCCCGCCGGTGCGCGGGGGCAGGTCGTTGGTGACCCACAGCACCCTCGTGCTCATCCGCGCGCCACGGCGAGGAAGGCGGTGGTGCCCACCACATCGGCGTCGCTGGCGCGGACCCGGTCGGCGAGCTCGCGGTCGTCGGTGACCACCACCACGGGCTCGTCGGTGCCCTCCACGGCCAGCACCAGTTCGTCGTCGGCGGTGATGCCCGCCGCGGTGAAACGGACCTCGACGCGCTGACGGCCCGCCGGGGGGCGGCTCCCGCCGGCCTCCTGGCCGTCGAACACGATCACGGGACGCCACCGGTGCGCAGCCACGGCGGTGACCAGCAGCTGGACCAACCAGGCCCGCTGGCGCTCGAGGTCCAGTGACGGACGGTGCTGGCGGGTGACGTTGTAGCCGTCGACGAGCACCCGGCGTCCCGGGCCGAGCAGCGCCGCCGCCCACGGGGTCGTGCCCGCCACCAGATCGGGGGGCAGCCGGGTGGGCCGGCCCGCCAGGACCCGGGGCACCGGGTCCGTGGACGTCGTCGCGGCGGGCACCTCCGTGCGCCGCTGCG
>SKTN01000152.1 GCA_007117945.1 Nitriliruptoraceae bacterium
CGCCGACCACACCCCCGAGCGAGGAGCCCGCCGCCCATGAGCCGTGAGATCCGTGTCTTCCTGGTGGACGACCACGCCCTGTTCCGCGCCGGGGTGCAGGCCGAGCTCGGCGCCCACGTGACCATCGTGGGCACCGCCGGCGACGTCGATGAGGCCATCCAGGGCATCCGGGCGACCAAGCCGCAGGTCGTGCTGCTCGACGTGCACCTCCCCGGCGGCGGGGGACGGGCCGTGCTCGAGGCGATCCGTGAGACCCACCCCGACGTGCGGTTCCTGGCGCTCAGCGTCTCCGATGCGGCCGAGGACGTCATCCAGGTGATCCGTGCCGGCGCGCGGGGCTACGTCACCAAGACCATCTCCTCCGAGGACCTGGTGCGCGCGATCGTGCGGGTCCACCAGGGCGACGCCGTGTTCGGGCCGCGCCTCGCGGGCTTCGTGCTGGACGCCTTCGCCGGGGGTCTGCCGCCCGGGACCACGAGCGAGGACCCCGAGCTCGATCAGCTCACGACCCGCGAGAAGGAGGTCCTGCGCCACATCGCCCGGGGCTACACCTACCGGGAGATCGCGGGCCGACTCCACATCTCCATCAAGACCGTGGAGACCCACGTCTCAGCGGTGCTGCGCAAGCTGCAGCTCTCGAACCGCCACGAGCTCACGGCGTGGGCGGCGAGCCGGGATCTGCTATGACCCGGCGGCCCCGGGACCCCAGGCCGGGCCCACTGCCGACGACGTCGACGTGACCGGGCGCGCCCGCGATCAGACCGGCCAGCACCTTCGGCACGAGCAGGCCGAGGAGCACCAGCAGGGGCAGCGTCCACCCACCGGAGGCGTCCCGCAGGAGGCCGATGGTCACGGGCCCCGTGGCGGCGATGAGGTAACCGACGCCCTGGGCCAGGGAGGACAGCGCGGCGGTGCCCTCAGGCGTCGCGGCCCGGACGCCCAGCAGCAGCAGCGCCAGGGGGAAGGCACCGAGCCCGAGACCCAGGAGCACCGCCCACAGCAGGGGCAGGGTGGCGGGCGCCAGGAGCAGGCCGAGGTAGCCGACCAGGGACAGCGCCGCGAGACCCAGGACGTAGACGCGCTGGTCCTCGCTGCGCCCCGCCAGGCGGGGGACGAGCAGGGCGACGGGGCCACCCACGAGCATCGTGACCCCCAGCAGGGTCCCGGCCTGTCCCGCGGGCACGCCCGCATCGCGCAGGATCGAGGGCAGCCAGCCCATGGCGACGTAGGCCTCGAGGGCCTGGATGCCGAAGTAGACGGCCAGTGCCCAGGCCTGCAGCCGCCGGTGCACCGTCGCCCCCGTCGGCCCCTCGTCCGTCCTGGGTGCGGGCGGCTGCGGCACATGGCCACGCCGCGTGATCACGATCCAGGGCACCAGGGCCAGGGCCGCGGGTACGGCCCAGATCGCCAGGCCGGGGCGCCAGCCCCCGAGGGCCGCGGCCACGGGTACGGCCAGGGCCGCAGGCAGCGCGGTGGCCACGCTGATAGCGATGGCGTACCAGCCCGTGACGGGTCCGACCCGCAGGGGGAACCAGGTGCGCACGACCACGGGCAGCAGGACGTTGCCCACGGCGATGGCGGCCAGCACCACCAGGCCGGTGGCCAGCAGCCAGGTCACCGTCGGCACGACCACGCGCAGGACCAGGCCCACCGCGATCGCGACGGTGGCCACCACCAGCGCACGGGTGACACCCAGCCGGCGTGCCACCGCGTTGGCGGTCAGCGCGATCACGCCGAAGGCGACCACGGGCAGGCTGGTGAGCAGACCCGCCTGGAAGGCGGTCATCGACAGCGCCGCCTGGATCTCGGGTAACAGGGCGCCGACGCTGGTGACCGCGGCACGCAGGTTGACGGCGGTACCGAGCACTCCGGCCAGCAACCATGCCCCCGCGGCCGGCGAGCGTGACGGTGCGGGGTCGCTCACCGGTGGAGGTCGGGATCGTGCTGGCGGACCCGGGCGCGCACGGTGACGATGGCCTCCCCGGAGAGGATCCCCGAGCGCCCCAGGAGGCGCCCACGCTCCCAGTTGGACAGCCCCAGCTCCGGGGTGCCCAGGGCGTACTGACCGTCGACCCAGCGCGTGAACCCATCGCCCACGTAGGGCGCCTCGGCGGCGGCCCACACCTGCTCGTGCTCCTCGGGCGTCTCGCTGAGCAACGACAGCACGAAGCGGGGCGAGTACCGGTTGTACAGGGCGACGCCCTCTTCGAGGTCGTCGATCAGCAGCAGGGTGAGCTCCGGTGAGGCCTCCCACTCCCACTCCGTGCCAAGGGCCGCCTCGGCCAGGACCTCCGCGCGGGGTTCGAGCACCGCACCCTCGGCGCGGCTGATGGGGACCTGCTCGTCGAACCACGCCGCGTCGACGGCGTCCCGATCACGCTCCAGGACGTGGAGCTTGGCGTGGGTGCCGTGCTCGGCGGCAGCCTGCTCGAGGGCGGAGAGGACCACCGGCACCAGCTCCGCAGCGCGACCGCGCTCCACAGCGACGGTGTTGACGGTGTTGCACACCTTGCGGTCCAGGGAACGGTGGACGGCGCTGCGCAGGCGTTCGGGATCCGCGGTGGCCGACGCCAGCACCCACGCGCCACCGGTGCCGTGGGCGGATACGGCGTTGCCCGCCTGCTGGGCCACGGCGGAGAGCTGGTGGACGGCCGTGCCCGACCCCCTCGCCACCGCCAGGGCCAGACGAGGATCGCTGAACAGCGCCCAGCCGGCGGCGCGTGAGGGCGCGTCGACCAGGCTGGCGGCGCCCGGGGGCAGGCCCGCCGCCCGCAACGCGGGATCCAGGGCGTGGGTGACGATCGCGCGGGCCGTGCCCAGGGCGTCGGAGCCGATCCGGAACACCACGGCGTTGCCCGTCCGCAGGACACCGCAGGCGTCGGCGAACACGTTGGGGCGGCCCTCGAAGACGAAGGCCACGACACCGAGCCGGTCGGTGACCTGCTCCAGGGTCCAGCCGGGATGCTCGATCCGGCGCAGGACCTCCCCGCGCACGCTGCCGGCCTGCGCCCAACCGCGGAGCCCCTCGATCATGCCGGCCCGCATGCGCGCATCCAGCACCAGCCGGGTCGTGGAGCGCCCCCGCTCCCGGGCCGCCGTCACGTCCGCGGCGTTGGCCGTGGCGATGGGCGCGAAGGCGTCATCGTCGGCCAGCAGGTCGGCGAAGGCGGTGTAGAAGGCGTCGAGCTGCGCCTCCGACACCCCGCTCAGCGCGTCGAACGCCGCAGCGGCCGCGTCCACCGCCGTCGCCGCAGCCCGACGATCCGCCGCGGGCACGTGGAGCAGGGCGCCGTCCTCGGCCACCGTGAGCAGCGCGTCGCCGGGCCGGAAGGCGGCCGCGAGCTGCTGGTCGACGGTGATCACCTGGTCACCGCCCACGAGGATCCGCGTGCCGGCGGCGAGTTCGGTGAGCGGGGTGGCATCCATGACACCCACGCTACGAGAGGTCGGCGACGCACGCCACTCCCCCGCGGTCACGCGACCATCCGTGCGACCGAGAGTGCACCTTCAAGCGCTTTCAGTCACACACAGGTGCTGGGCGGGCAGCGCAGGACCAACTACGGTGCCCGGCGATGCGCCGCGGATCCGGGCCGTCCAGGCCACCAGCCGGACGCGAACGACCGGTGCAACGACCTCGCCGCCCCCGTACCCGTGGCCGCGATACGGCGGCCGCTCACCGCCAGGAAGGGAGGATGGGCCCCGATGGCCGACGACCGCCCAGTGCTGCGCATCGGGGAGGTGTCACGCCGCACCGGCGTCGCCGTCCCCACCCTGCGCGCGTGGGAACGTCGCTACGGGTTGCTCACCCCCGACCGCACCGACGGTGGCCACCGGCTCTACAGCGAGGCGGACGTGGGCCGGGTTCGTTCGATGCAGCGTCTGCTCGACGACGGCTGGTCCGCCGCCGCCGCGGCACGCGAGGTGCTGCGCGAGCCGGCCAGCGTCACCACCCTGCGCCCCGTCGCCGGCACCGGACGCCCCGCGCAGGACCTCGTGCACCGCCTCGAGGCGGCCATCGACGTGTTCGACGCGGCCGCAGCCGACCACGCCATGGATGACGTCTTCGCCCGCTTCGACGTCCCCCGCGCCCTCGATGAGGTGATCCTGCCCGTCCTCCGTAGGGTCGGTGAGGGCTGGCAGGACGATCCCCGCATCATCGCCCGCGAGCACTTCGCGACCAACACCCTCAGGCCACGGCTCCAGCGGCTGATCCGCACCCCGGGTGGGTCGGGGCGGTCCTGCCTCGCCGCGGCCCCCGAGGGCGAGGACCACGACCTCGGCCTCCTGTCCTCGGCCGTGGTGGCGGCCACCGCCGGCTGGAAGGTCCACTACCTCGGCGCCCGGATGCCCACCGCCGCGATGGAGCGCAGCCTCGCCGACCTGCGACCCGACGTGGTGCTGATCGGCTCGATGCACCGGCAGCACGCCGAGGCGTTCCTGGAGGACGACCCACACTTCGGGGCAGCGGCGGTGGTCCTCGGTGGGCACGGTTTCATCCCCGGCGACGCCAACCGTCTCCGCAACGCGGTGGTCCACCAGGGCCCCATCCGCGAACTGGCCAGCACCCTGGAACGGGCACTGTCGGCCCGTGAGAGCTCGGGATAGCGACCTGCAGGTGCGGCCGGCGGGCAGACCCAGCCGGTCAGCGCGTGATGCGGAACCGGATGCGCACGTGGGTGTGGTACTCGGAGATCTCCGCTTCCTGCACCACCGCAGAGGTCTCCAACACCGTGAACCCCTCCACGTTGCGCAGGGTCTTGGTCGCCTCCTGGAGCGCCTTGTGCGCGGCGTCGCGCCAGGACTCCGTGGACACCCCGACCAGGTCGATCGTCTTGATCACCGCCACCGGTGCACCTCCCGCTCGTGGCGAGCGTAGGCGCCGCCCCGGGCGGGGTGCGAGGGGCCCTTCGGCACCTGTGGGGGGACCGGGTCAGCGCAGGTACAGGATGATGGAGAACCCCACGACCATCCCCACACCGGCCACGACGGTGGCCGGCATACCGAGCCGACTGCCCTTGACGTGGGCGATGAGGCCGATGCCCATCCCGACCGGACCCAGCACCGCGGCCAGGCCCGTGACCGCAGCCGCGACACCGAGCACCGCCGCCAGCACCGCGAGCGGCGTCGCGAAACGCGGCGACGCCTCGATCGGTGCGAAGGGGTCGCGCTCCTCGATCTCGCCGGACTCGCTCACCCGGACCTCCTGTGCGATGTCGAGGTGGATGGCTCGGGTGGGCCCGAGGGTAGCTGGCACACCGCTACGGTCCCGGGCCTGCCAGCTGTGGGAGGTGCGACGGTGGGCAAGCTGACGATGACCCCCGACGAGCGCGACCGGTTCCTCACCGAGGAACGGGTGCTGCGCCTGGCCACCACCGACGACGAGGGCTGGCCCGCGGTGGTGCCCGTGTGGTTCGTCTGGCACGAGGGTGCCTTCTGGGTGTGGAACCTCACCCGCGCGAAGCGCACCGCCCGGCTCGCGGCGGGGACCAAGGCCGCCTTCGTGGTGGACGGCGGCGAGGAGTACGTGGAGCTGCGCGGGGTGTCGGGACGTCTGCACTACGCCTTCGTGGCGGACGACGACGTCCCCCTCGAGGTCCGACGCGGGTTCTCGCGCAAGTACTTCGGCACCGACCACCCCTTGGAGCCCGCGGACCACCACCGGTGGTTGCGCATGGAGCCCTTCCAGGCAGCCAGCTGGGACTTCCGCAAGCAGTACGGCGACCAGACGGGCTGAGCGCGCCGCTGCCCGCCCCGGGCCGGGCGACCCGGCTCAGCGACCCGCGGCACGACGGATGCGGACCGGCCCACGGAAGCGGGAGGGGTCGACCACCCGACCCCGCTGGGGGAGCTCCACCTCGCCGACGACGCGACGCGCGGCCTCGGAGGGACGGATGGTCGCGGTGCGGGCGCGTCCGGCGAGCAGCTCGCGGATCGCGGCCTCCAGCGCCCGGTCCTCGGGCCGGACCCGGCTGCCCGGCGGGTGACTGCCACCGCTGAGCCGCGGTGGTGGGACCTGCGGCGACACACCGACGACCCAGGATCGTCACCCCACGGCGACGTGGCCGAGAAGGGGGGAAACACGCCCTCCCTAGCGTCCCGCTGTCCGCGACATCCGGCTCGCGGTGTCTCCCCGAAAGGCTCCCGCATGGAACGCTCCCGCACAGCTCGGCTGCTGATCGCAGCCGCGATGCTCCTCGGCACCGTCGCCTTCGTGCCTCCAGGCCAGGGCGGCGCGCCCCCGGCCGTCCCGGCAGCCCCCCAGGCCAACCAGACCTTCGAGTGGGTCGAGGCGACCCTGGAGGACGTCCAGACCGCCCTGGTCACCCGACGGATCAGTTGTCGTGCGTTGATCCAGGGCTACATCGATCGCATCGAGGCCTACGACCGCCAGGGCCCCGAGCTGCGCAGCATCATCGCGCTCAACCCGGGCGCGCTCGAGGACGCCGACGCCCTCGATGCCCAGCCCGGCCTCAGCCGCGGCGCGAACACCGGCAGCCTGCACTGCGTCCCGGTCCTGGTGAAGGACAACGTGGACGTGGCCGGCATGCCCACCACGGCCGGCTCCATCGCGATGGTCGACACCGTGCCCCCGGATGACGCCTTCGTCGTCGAGCAGCTGCGTGCCGAGGGGGCGATCATCCTCGCCAAGGCCAACTTGGACAAGTTCGCCTTCGGTTTCGGCGGCAGCAGCAACGCCGCCCTCGCCGGGCAGGCCACCAACCCCTACCGGCCAGGCTTCGGTCCCGGGGGCTCGAGCAGCGGCAGCGCGGTCGGGGTGTCGGCCAACCTCGGCATGCTCGCGATCGGCACCGACACCGGCGGGTCACTGCGGGTACCGGCGACGGTCAACGGGATCGTCTCGATCCGCCCGAGCATGCGACTGCTGAGCCAGGACGGCATCGTCCCGTTGGCGCTGTTCCAGGACACCGCCGGCCCCATGTGCCGCGCCGTCGAGGACTGCGCGCGGATGCTCGATGTGATGGCCGGTTTCGACGGCTCGGAGCTCAGTGGCCAGTTCACCCTGCCGCTGCAGCGTGACGACACCGGCGTCCTGATCGACTCCGCCGAGGAGTTCGCGGCGATCGTCGGCACCGCGCCGGGCGCCTACGAGGCGGCGCTGGACCCCGAGGCGCTCGAGGGCGCCCGGATCGGCGTGGTCCGTGCCCTGTTCGGGAGCGACCCGGACGTCAACGCGCAGCTCGAGGCCGCCATCGAGCAGATGGAACGCGCCGGGGCGACCGTGGAGGACGTGACGGTCCCCGAACTGAGCGTGGTCACGGGCTTCGTGAGCATGAGCGCCTACGAGTTCTACGACCAGCTGACCACCTACCTCCAGTCCTGGCCGCTCGAGGAGGGCGACACCCGTCCCTTCTCCTTCGACGAGGTCGCCGAGCGCGTGACCGAGCGCGGCAACACCTTCGTGCAGCGGCGCAACGCCGGTCAGGACCGCTTCAACAACGACACCTACAACCGCAACACCCTCGAGCGTCCCGACATCGTGCGGGCCCGCATCGATGCCGCCCTCGACAACACCGACCTGGAGGGCAACGTCCTCGGCGAGCCCTACGACGCCCTCATGTACCCGTCCGTGGTCTCGTTGCCACGCCAAGGCTCGCCCGCAGCGGGCTTCAACAACCGCATCAGCCCCTACGCCGGCTACCCGGCCATGACCATGCCGGCCGGGTTCACCGAGGCGACCGACGCACGACCGGCGCTGCCGGTCGGGATGGAGTTCCTCGGCCGTGAGTTCGACGAGGCGACCCTGATCGGGCTGGCCTACGGCTACCAGAGCGTGGTCGAGGGCACCGCTCTCGCCCGCCAGTCACCGACGACCACACCGGAGCTGGAAGGGGCTCCGACCAACCCGCCGGGACGGCCGGCGACCCGCCCCGGTCGCCGCTGATCAGCAGCGACCACCGCAGCACCTGATCGGGGGCCCACTGCAGGGCGGTGGGCCCCCGATCGCTGCCTCGCCCACGGCAGGCCGGTACCACCTGGCACCGGCTCAGGCCGTCAACACCCGCAACGCCGAGCGGGCGGCGTGGTAGCCGGCCATCCCGTGGACCCCACCGCCCGGCGGGGTGGAGGAGGAGCACAGGAACACCCCGGGGACACCCGTGGCGTAGGGATCGAGCCCGATCCGCGGGCGCCCGATCAGTTGCAGGGGCCGGTTGGCCCCACCGCTGATGTCACCGCCGTGGAGGTTGGGGTTGGCCGCCTCGAAGTCGGCGGGCGTGGTGACGTTGCGGGCCACGACGCGTTCTGCGAACCCCGGGGCGAACCGCTCGATCTGGGCCTCGATCAGGGGCGCCACATCCTCGGCGCACCCGTGGGGCACGTGGGCGTAGGCCCACAGGGGCGTCACGCCGTCCACCTCACGGGTCGGATCGGCGACGTGGGGCTGGGCCACCAGGGTGAAGGGCCGCTCGGGCAACTCGCCCGCCACGACCGCCGCCTCGGTGGCGGCGATCTCCTCGAAGGTGCCACCGAGGTGGAGGGTGCCGGCCCGGCGCGCCTCCGGCGCGGTCCAGGGGACGGCGCCCCGCACGGCGAGGTCGAGCTTGTAGGCGGCCGGGCCGTAGGTCCAGCGCTCGGCGCGGCGACGGTCACGGTCGGGGAGGTGGCCACCCAGCACCTCGGCGAGCACCGTCGGCGTGGTGTCGAACAGCGCGACCCGTGCCCGGGGCAGGTCACGGAAGCTGCGCACGCGCGTACCCGTCACCACCTCGCCGCTGAGCTCGGTGAGCAGGGACACCATCGCCCGCCACAGGTGCTCCGCACCGCCCTGGGCGACGGGCCAGCCGTGGCGGTGCCCGGCGGCCCCCAGCAGCACCCCGACGGCACCGGTCACGGGCTGATCGAGGCGGTTGATGGCGTGGGCGGCCATGCCACCGAACAGCGCGGCACCCCGTTCGGTGGGGAACCCCCGGGCGAGCAGGGTGGCGGGCAGCAGCGCCGGGAGGCCGGCGCGGGCCGTGGCGAAGGGGTGGCGGGGCACCCGCAGGATCGGGCCGAGCACGTCGGCGCCCAGGGCCCCGAAACGCTGCGCGGCCGCGCCGATCAGCCGGTCCCAGGCGGGGCCGTCCTCCCCGAGCTGTGCACAGGTGCGCTCCAGGTCGCGGTAGGCGGCGACGGCGGTGCCATCGTCGAGGGGGTGGGCGCAGTCGATCTCCGCGTGCCGCCAGGTCAGCCCGTGCTCCTCCAGCGGCAGGGTGCGCAGGAAGGGGGAGGCGATGGCGAAGGGCAGGACCGCGGCGCAGTGGTCGTGGCGCAGACCCGGGACCTGTGGGTCGTCGTAGGTCCGGGTCCCGCCGCCGGGTTCGTCGGCCGCCTCGAGGACCACGACCTTGAAGCCCTCGCGGGCCAGGGCGATCGCCGCAGCCAACCCGTTGGGGCCGGAACCGACCACCACCGCGTCGGGTTCACTCAGTCGCGTGCGGACCACCTCAGGCTCCTCGGGCTCCTCGACGGATGGTGCAGGGCGACGCTACCCCTCGCTGCGGGCCACCTCGGGGTCCGTTGCCTCCACGGGTGCCGGATCGGCCAGCCCCAGCCGCACGAACACCCAGGGCCCCACACCGCCGACCCACGCGCCGATCAACCCGTAGCGCGCGGCGCGCAGGGTGAGCTCCGCGGGCCCCTCCCCACCGGGGAAGGCTGCCCCGAGCCCGAGGTACAGCGCCGCGACGCCGACCAGACCCAGCAGCACCCGCGCGGCACGCCGGAGCAGGGGCCCGCGGTGGTCGAACCCGCCACGCTCCTGCAGCCACGCGAGCCCCATGCCGAAGCCCGACAGGGTGGCCGCGGCGGTGACCACGCCACTGGCACCCGTCAGCGCCGCCGCGTCCTCCACCCCGGGCCAGGGGAAGGTGACGTTGACCAGGCGGCCGGCCAGCAGCGTCGCGGGGGCGATGAAGGCCAGCCCCGCCACCAGGGCGGCCAGGACACGCTCGAGCGCGCCCACTCGGAGCCACCACCGCACCACGGGCGGCTCCAGCACCAGGAACAGCCCCACCAGGGCCGCCCCCGCCACCACACCGGTGACCATGTCCTCGAGGAAGTGGACACCGAGGTGGATGCGCGACCAGGCGATGGCAGCGATCAACAGCAGCAGCGCGACGCGCACGGGCCAGGAGCGCAGCGTGGCGACCAGCAGCCCCCAGATCGCCGTGGCGTTCTGGGCGTGTCCCGAGGGCAGGCCGAAGCTGGTCTCGGTGACGGCACCGAGCGCGGGGCGCAGGAAGGAGGGTCTCGGGGTGGTGAAGGCCAGCTTGAGCAGCCCGTTGAGGCTGGCGGTGACCAGCAGCATCACGCCCAGCCGGAGCCCGAACCGCCGGCTGATCGCCCAGTAGGTCAGGGGCAGCAGCAGGAGGTAGAACTCCTCGTCGCCGAGGACGGTGATGACCGCCCACACCGGTGTGAGCCAGGCAGCGGTGTCCTGGAGGCGCTCCGCGCGGTCGAGCTGGGCGTCGTAGCGCCCC
>SKTN01000410.1 GCA_007117945.1 Nitriliruptoraceae bacterium
CCTCCAGGAAGTCGGCCACCTCGGTGTCGTCGTGGACGAGCTCCTCGACGTTGACGTCACGGAAGGTCAGGACGCGGACCTGCTTGAGGAAGCGGGCGGGCCGGAACATGTCCCACACCCACGCGTCGGTGAGCTCGAGCTCGAACCACAGGTCCTCCCCGGTGTGCGGGGTGACGGCCACCTCGTTGCACAGGTAGAAGCGGCGCTCCGTCTCCACCACGTAGCGGTAGAGCCGGACCACGTCGCGGTACTCGCGGTACAGCGACAGCTCCAGATCCGTCTCGTAGGCGTCGAGCTCCTCGGGGTTCACACGACCTCCAACCCGCCCGTGAGGCGCCGCCGGCGCGGCCTCCCCGACCATGACGGGACGCCTCACGAGGGTAGCGACGGCAGCGCGCTACGGTCCCGGCCATGCCCCCACGGACCGCCGCACGGATCGCCCCACGCGCCCCCGATGACGGGGATGGCCGCGCCGGCGTGCCGCGATCGCGGCCACCTGCGGTCGGAGCCAGCACCGAGGTGGAACGCCTCGCCGCCGCCGGGGGGCTGACGGTGGCCGGCATCGACGAGGTGGGGCGGGGCGCCTGGGCGGGGCCACTGGTGATCGGTGCCGTGGTCCTCGACCTGGCCGCCGTGCCCGCGGGTCTGCGCGACTCGAAGCGGCTCACCCCGCGCCGCCGTGAGGAGCTGGCGGCGGTCGTGCGCTCGAGCTGTGCGGTGGGGCTGGGTGAGGTCGAGCAGGCCGAGCTCGACGAGGTGGGCCTCGCCGCTGCCCTACGACTGGCGGCCCAACGCGCCGTCAGCGCACTGCCCGTCGCCGTCGACGAGGTCCTCATCGACGGCGACGTCGACCTGCTCGCGGGCAGCCGGTGGCGTCGGCGCACGATCGTCGGTGGGGACGACGCCTGCGCCTCGATCGCCGCCGCCTCGATCGTCGCCAAGGTGCACCGGGACGCGCGGATGCGCGTGGTCGACCCCCAACACCCGGCCTACGGCTTCGCCGCGCACAAGGGCTACCCCTCGCCCGCGCACCGGGCCGCGTTGGCCGAGCATGGTCCCTGCGAGCTGCACCGGCGCAGCTGGCGGCCGATCCAGGAGCTGCTCACCCGCTGAGCTCGTGCTCCATCCGGTCGGCGAGCTCATGCTCGACGTCGGTCAGCAGGGTCGCGTTGTCCACGGGCCAGATGATCACCGCCGAGCGGCCCACCACCTTGTCCAGCGGCACGAAGCCGAGCCCCCGGCGGGAGTCCGAGGAGTTCGGCCGGTTGTCGCCGAGGAAGAACAACGCGTCCTCCGGCACGGTCACCGGGCCGAAGTCCGAGGGGTCATCGAAGGCGACGTAGGGCTCGTCGAGGGCGACGTCGTTGACGAAGACGACCCCCTCCTCGATCCGGATCTCGTCACCGGGCAGGCCAATCACCCGCTTGACGAAGTCGCGCGCGCTGGCGGGGACCACACCGAGGAACTGCCCGACGACGCGGACGACCCGCTCGCCGGCGGTGGTATCGGGGTCGACCTCACCGAGCTCCTCACCCTCGAAGACCACGACCTCGCCGCGGACGGGGTCGCGGAACAGGTAGGTGATCTTCTCCACGACCATCCGGTCGTTGACGCTCAGCGTCGGCTCCATCGAGCTCGAGGGGATGTAGAACACCTGGACCACGAAGGTGCGCAGCAGGAAGGCGAGCACCAGGGCCACTAGCAGCAGCAGCGGGAGCTCCCGCAGGAAGGAACCCGTGCCGGAGCGGGACGCCTGCACGCGGCGGGGCCTGGCACCGGGCTCACCGGGCTGCGGGAGGGGGACGCCGTCCTCGCCCACGCGAGGCCCACCCGCCTGGGCCCCGTCCGCCTCCCCGGTGCCATCGTCGGGCCGGTGCGCCTCGCCCGATCCGGTGCTGGCAGTGTCCCCGGTGCCCTCCCCGGACCCGGGATCGTCGTCGGCGCCGGTGCCGTCGTCGGGGCGGTCCGCATCGCCGGCCCCGAGGAAGGGGGCGTCCTCCGACGGGTCGGGACCCGCGTCGAACCCACCGAAGAGGCGGTCATCGCGCTCCTCGGCGCCACCGCTGGCGGGGTGATGCTGGGACATTCCACCACCCTACCGACGGCTGGACGACGCTCGGCCGGGCGATGCCCGGCCGAGGTGGGGACGCTGTGCGCGGGTCAGTTCTCCCGCTTCTCCTTGATGCGTGCGGCCTTGCCGACACGGTCACGGAGGTAGTACAGCTTGGCGCGACGGACCTTGCCGCGACGAGCCACCTCGATCGACTCGATCACGGGGCTGTGTACGGGGAAGGTCCGCTCGACACCAACGCCGAAGCTGATCTTGCGCACGGTGAAGGTCTCCCGCAGGCCGCCACCCTTGCGCGCGATGACCACGCCCTCGAAGACCTGGATGCGCGAGCGGGTGCCCTCCACGACCCGGACGTTCACCTTGACGGTGTCACCGGGACGGAAGTCGGGGATGTCGTCGCGGAGGCGCGACTGCTCGACGATGTCGACCTTGTTCATCGGGCTGCCTTCAGGGGTCGGGACGGCGCGGGTTGCGGTCGCGAGCGCACGTCGACCCCGTGGGGTGACGGCGCGGTTGCGCCGAGGCGTCAGCGAGACGGGCCGCCACCTCGCTGCGGTTGGGGAACGCGCGCGGGCTGGCACCGCCCGTGGCGCGGTGTGGCGGGAGGATACGGTGACCGCGCGCCGACGGTCAACCTGCGCGGTGACCGCCCGGACGGGCCGC
>SKTN01000078.1 GCA_007117945.1 Nitriliruptoraceae bacterium
CTCTCCGCGGCGTACCCCGCCGCGGCGTCGCGGCCGGCCTCGGGCACGGGGATCACGATGTCGGCGTCGACCGGCGCCTCGCGAGCGAGTTGGCGGCCCATGGACCGGCGCGCGTAGAGGACGCTGCCGCCGTCCTGGCGGTGGTCGGGGCGGGCGAGGTAGACCCACTCGAACAGACAGAAGGTCGGGTTCGGCGGGGCGAAGCGGCGGCTGCGCAGACCGTTGCCGTCGATGGTGACGACCTCACCCGGCGAGACGTCGCGGAAGTACACCGCGCCGACGATGTCCAGCGCCGAGGTCTCCGAGGCCACCACCCAACCCCCGGCGGGCAGGCGGCCGATCTGTAGGGGCCGCACCCCGTTCGGGTCGCGGAAGGCATGGAGGCGCTCCTCGTCCATCACCACCACGGAGTACGCGCCCTTGAACCGGGGCGCGGTGCGCACGATGGCCTCCTCGAGGCTGACGTCCACCTCCCGCGCCAGCAGCGAGGCCATCACCTCCGAGTCGTTGGCCGGCTGCTCATCGAGCTCACGCGCGAGCTCCGCGGTGTTGACCAGGTTGCCGTTGTGCCCCAGCGCCAGGCCGCCGCCCGTCGGGGTCTCGCGATACTGGGGCTGGGCGTTGACCCAGGAGGACGCGCCCGTGGTCGAGTAGCGGCAGTGGCCGAGGGCGAGGTGCCCCTCGAGCGCGGCCAGCCCGGTGTCGGTGAACACCTGGTTCACCAGGCCCATGTCCTTGTGCACCACGATCCGGCGCCCGCTGGAGGCGGCGATGCCGGCCGACTCCTGCCCGCGATGCTGCAGGGCGTAGAGCCCGAAGTAGGCCAGCCGTGCGACCTCGTCCCCGGGGGCGTAGATCCCGATCACCCCGCACTCCTCATGGGGTCCGTCGAGCTCGTCGTCGCCGAGGGGGTCGTCGCGACCCGCGGCGCGCGGCGACGGAACGGGTGCGGGCTGCTGGAGCGTCACAAGGAACCTCGCAGGGGGCCCGCCGGGCACCTGGGGGAAGCGGCGGCGGCCGGAAGGGTAGCCCTTCCCGTCCGCGGGTGACCCGAAGCGGTGGTGGCCGGACCGAGGTGGTCGTTCCCTGGGCGTCAGCCCAGGGAACGACCAGGGGGGTCGGGGGGATCCTCCGGCACACGGGGTCCCGCGAGCCCCTCGGGCTCGGGCGGGCCGGCCACGGGCCCGGGAGCACCGGCAGCATCCCCGGGCGAACCGGCGCCAACCTCGGAAGCACCGGCAGCATCCCCGGGCGAACCGGCGCCGTCCCCGGGCGCGTCGGCAGCATCCTCGTCGACCACGCGGGGGCCCGCCACGGGCGGGCCGGACCCGTCCTCAGCGGGGTCCGGGGGGTCATCGATGGCATGCCGGGCCCGCGCTTCGGCACGGATCCACCGGGTGAGCAGGGTCAGCACGCCGACGAACAGCACCACGCCCACGACGGTGAGCCAGCCCACCCCCTCCTCCCACGCACGTCCGGCCTGGTACCCGGCCGCGACCATCACGGCGAAGGACAGCACCGCACCCAGGGCGTCGGCACCGAGGTAGCGGCGGGCATCGACCTCCGACGCTCCGGCTGCCGCGGCCAGCGCGGTCGGTGGGAGCGCGGCGAGGCGCCCCAGCACCGCGATGGTCGGGCCCCGGGACGCCAGCACCGCCTGCGCCACGGCCAACTGCCGCGGCGGGAGCGCGCGACGCAGCCACGTGGGCGCCTCACCCGCCGCGAGCGCCACGCGGTAGATCCGCCCGACGGCGAAGAAGGACCACACGGCGAACAGCATCAGCGGCAGGAACGCCGCCAGCAGCAGCCAGATCGTCGGCGCCCCGGCGATGCGGTACTGCGCCCCGCCGATCAGCAGGAACTCCTTGGTGGGCCTGAGCAGCACCATCCACACCACGTGGTCGGGCACCAGCACCGGGATCAGCGGCACGGCCACCAGGGGGATCGCGTAGCGCAGGCCGGCGATGGCCACCATCCAGCGACGCCACGCCGTGCTGTGGGTACGTCCCCCGCCCACAGCCTGCCCCGCAGGGGGGTCCGGCGAACCCCCGTGGGTGCTGATCGCACTCACGCGGAGAACCCGACGCCACGCCCCCGTCCGATGACCTGGGTCTGGACCCGCTGGTCCTTGTCGAGGGACGCCTCCCGCAGCTCCTCGCGGTGGGCGTCCAGGGCGCTGGTCAGCTCCGGGTCACCGGCGGCGAGGATGCGCACGGCCAGCAGCCCGGCGTTGTGGGCCCCGCCGACCGCCACGGTGGCCACCGGGATACCCGAGGGCATCTGGACGATCGACAGCAGGGAGTCCAGACCGTCGAGGTGGCGCAGGGGCACGGGCACGCCGATCACGGGCAGCGAGGTGACCGAGGCCAGCATCCCCGGCAGGTGCGCCGCACCACCGGCACCGGCGATCACCACCTCCAGCCCCCGCCCGGCCGCCTCGCGCCCGTAGGCCAGCATGCGCTCGGCGTCGCGGTGCGCGGAGACCACGTGCACCTCGTAGGCGACGCCGAACCGCTCGAGCGCCTCCACCGCCCCCTCCATGGTGGGCAGGTCGGAGTCGCTGCCCATCACGATGCCCACCCGGGCGTCGCCGGGGACGGCGGTCACGGCGGGCTCGGTCACGACGGCCTCATCGGTCACGGCGACCACCTCGGTGTCATCGGGTGCGGGCTGCTCCATGGTGCCTACCTCCAGAGGCGGTGCCGGCAACGACCGTTCGAGGACCGATCACC
>SKTN01000285.1 GCA_007117945.1 Nitriliruptoraceae bacterium
AGACCATCGACGTCGCCGTGCCCTTCGTGGGGTCGTTGTCGATGGAGCTCGACGGCCGCTTCGTCGGCATCGACGCGCCGGGCGCGTCCGTGGCCGGCAACGGCCGGGGCGACACCTTCGTCTCCTGGTCGATGGTGCTCTTCTCCCCCGTCGGGTCGGAGGAGCAGACCGTCACCTACACCGCACAGGTCACCGACGCCTACGTGCCCGATGTGGTGGCGCAGTTCCTGCCCGTCGACGCCGACTCCTTCACCTCGCTCGCCGCGGTCCAGGACAACTTCGGTGCGGTGTCCGACGGGCTCCGCGACCTGACGATCGGCGCGATGGAGATCAACGCCAACCTCACCGCGCTGGCGATCGGGGTCGGGCAGCTGTTCACCGGCATCGGGCGACTGTCCCGTGGTGGCGGAGAGCTGGCCGAGGGGTTGAACGAGACCGCGGTGCCCGGTGCCCGGCAGCTCGCCGAGGGCACGGGTGCAGCGCGCAGCGGCTCACGGGACCTGTCGGTCGGCGCCAACACGGCCCGCGAGGGTGGACGTGAGCTGGCTGCCGGCACCGGACAGGCCAGCAGCGGCAGCCAGGAGCTGGCAGCCGGCGCACGCACGGCGCGTGATGGCGGACGCGACCTGGCCGCCGGCACCGGACAGGCCAGCAGCGGCAGCCGCGACCTCGCCGCCGGTGCACGTACCGCGCGTGACGGCGGACGCGACCTGGCCGCCGGCACCGGACAGGCCAGCAGCGGCAGCCGCGACCTCGCTGCCGGGCTCGGCGACCTCAGCGCTGGTGCCGGGGAACTCTCGACGGGACTGAGCCAGGCCTTCACGGGAGGGACCGCCCTGGCAGCCGGTCTCGGCCAGCTCGAGACCGGCGCGACGCAGCTCAACACCGGGGTCTCGGGCGTACGGGCAGGCATCGGCAACACGAGCGACACCGCCGCGAACGGCACGATCATCGGTGGCGTGAACTCCTTGCGCGCTGGCGCCGCCAGCATCCCGGACTCGGTCGAAGACGCGCTCGGGACCAACCTCGAGCAGGCGCTCAACCTCGTCGTGTTGCCGCAGCTGGAGACCAACCTGCGATCCGGTCTGCAAGGCAACCTCCAGGGTGCGTTGCAGACACAGGTCAAGCCTCCTCTCGTTGATGGCGTCGAGGAGGGCATCCGGACCAACCTCGGAGCAGCCCTCCAGTTGCAGCTGCGACCGCAGCTGGTCGAGGAACTGCAGGACGAGGTCGAGGCGGGGTTGAAGTCCGCACTCCAGCCGGCACTGCAGGCGCAGCTGACCGCCAACCTCGCGGGCGCGTTGCAGGCGCAGCTAGGTCTCGACCAAGACCAGGCGACCGCCTTCGCCACCGGCTTCGCGGCGCAGTTCGCGCCAGCCTTCGTGCAGGGCATCGAGGACACCCCGGGCTTCGCCGAGCAGTTCGCCGCCGGGTTCGCAGCGTCGGTCGATCCAGAGCTTGAGGACGCCTTCACCAAGGTCGCGAACGACTTCGCCACGGGCTTCGCCGCGGGGTTCGAACCGCAGCTGGGCGATGCCTTCGATGAGTTCGCGGCAGTGTTCGCTCCGCTGTTCGCGGCAGGGTTCGCCGAACAGGTCGAGCCCAGCTTCACGACGTTCGCCGAGCAGTTCGCCGAGCAGTTCGCGGACGGCCTCGATGCGACCCTGAACGCGGAGTTGCTGCCTGGCTTCGACCGGTTGCTGTTCGGGCTCGACAACCCTGGCTGCGACCTGGCGAAGCCAACTGACCCCGTGAACCCCTGCGGCATCCGACAGGTTCTTGCCCTGCTCGACGCCGGGTCAGCCGATCTCGCGTCGGGAGCATCCGACGCCGGCGCCGGTAGCCGCGATCTGCGTGACGGGCTGGGTCAGCTCGATGCGGGTGGGCGCCAGCTGGCCGCAGGGTCCTCGGCTGCGGCGGCGGGCTCCCGCGATCTGCGCAACGGGCTCAGCCAGCTGGACAACGGCGCCAACCAGCTCGCCAGCGGGCTCGGCGACCTCGCCGACGGAGCCGGGCAGCTGAGCGGTGGCCTCGGACAGATCGACGACGGCGCCAACCAGCTCGCCAACGGGCTCGGTGACCTCAGCGACGGCGCCGGCGAGCTGAGCGGTGGCCTCGGACAGATCGACGACGGCGCCAACCGGCTCGCCAACGGGCTCGGTGACCTCAGCGACGGCGCCGGGCAGCTCGCCGACGGGCTGCTGCAGATCGACGACGGTGCGAACCAGCTCGCGGACGGGCTGGGCGATGCCGGCGACGGCGCGACCCAGGTCGCCGAGGGCCTGCGCACCGTGGAGGACGCGCTCGGCGGAGCTGCCGAGGGCTCGCAGCGCCTGATCGACGAGGGCATGGACGTGCTGATCGCCAGCGCGAGCGACGCGACCGGCACCCCGGCCGTGGCCGTCGAGCATGCGATCGCCGCCGACGCGCGTGGCCGAGCCGGGGAGGGCCTGCCCTACGGCACTCCCGAGGGTGCGGTCGCCTCGGCGGTCTACCAGTTCGAGCTCGCCGGTCACGGCGGTGCGGATGAGGGACCGTCGGTGCCCGTCCGCGCCCTGGTCACCCTGCTCGGGATAGGCGTGGCATCGGGGCTGGCCCTCGTGCTGCGTCGCCGGATCGTCTGACCCGCACGACCGCCCGGACCGACCCGGGGTGTGCCGCCTCGCCGCTCGCGGCGAGGCGGCACACCCCGGAGGCTGCGGTGTTCGCTGTGCAGTGGCGGTGCTCTGGGCTGGAGCCCAGGAAGCAGCCACTGCCGGCGGGGTTCCAGCCGCTCGGGCGGCGCTCGGTGGTCGGTCCCTGGGCTGGAGCCCAGGGACCGACCACCGCCGGAACCGTCCGGGCTCGCGACCGAGCCAGACCAGCGGCATCGGTCGCGTGCAGTGCGCCTGCAGACCGACCCACCTCAGCAAGGTCCTGCCCGCCGGGCCCTCAGGACTCCTCGTCCCAGCCCCGGGCCTGCCACGTGCCCTGACGCCGGACGTCCTCCGCGCCCTGGATGCTGCCCTCCTGCCAGTCGACCACCAGCACCTGCACGGCCCCGTAGTACTCGCTCGTCGGCACGAACTCGGTGACCTCGTAGCCACGGCGGACGAGGTCCTCCTCCACCGCGCTGTCGGGCTGCTCCTCCATCTCGAGGGTGTCGCCCTCGAAGTGGAACCGCGGGGCCAGCGCCGCCTCGTCGATGGGCTGGCCGTGGGCCGCCCAGCGGGTCAGGACCTGCGCCACGACGTTCGGGATGCGGCGGCCGCCCGGCGAGCCGATGCCGAGCACCGGCTGGCCGTCGTCCAGCACCACCATCGGGGCGATGAAGCTCCGGGGGCGCTTGAGCGGTGCGACGTGGTTGATCGAGTCAGGGTCGGGCGCGAAGTTCTTCAACTGGTCGTTCATGAAGAACCCGGAGACGGGCAGCCCGGACCCGAAGAAGTTGCTCAGCGTGTTGGTCATGGAGACCATCGTCCCGTCGCGGTCGACCACCACCACATGGGTCGTGTCGGTCTCCAGATCGGTCGGCCCGTCGTCGGCGTCCAGCGGGGCGAAGCCGTCGTCGGGGATCGCCGCCGCGTAGGCCTCGCTGACCTCCGGGTCGAGGAGTGTCTCGAGGTCGACGTCCTCGACGCTCGGGTCGCCGAGGCGATCGACCCGCTGGGCGTTGGCCTGCCGCCAGGCCTGCGTGAGGACGTGGATCGCATCCGCACTGTCGGGATCGAGGTCGGCGATCCCGCGTGCCTCGGCGATCTGCAGCAGCTGCACCACGGCCGGGCTGGCCACCGGCGCCCCTCCACCCAGCAGCTCGTAGCCGGCGAACCGGCCGACGGAGGGCTCGACCTCGAGGACCTCGTAGGCCCGGAGATCATCGAGCTCGAGGCCGTCCACCGCGTCGACGATGCGCTGCCCGACCTCGCCCCCGTAGAACGCCTCGGGGCCCTCGGACTGGATCAGGCGCAGCGCCTCGGCGTACTGCGGCTGTCGCAGGGTCGTGCCCGGCTGCACCGTGACCCCGTCGGGGTAGAACCGCGGCAGCAGGTGGATCGGCATGCGGAAGTCCGCCTCCTCCAGCCGTTCGGTCAGGTACGGGTCGACCTCGAAGCCGTCCTCCGCGAGCCGGACGGCGAACTCGATGAGGTCCTCGAGGTCGACCGAGCCGTGCTCCTCGTGGACGTGGGCCATCCCGGCGACGAACCCCGGCACCCCGATGTCCGAGGCGGGCGGCTCACCGCTCAGCGGCGCCACCTCCCGGTAGTCGTAGGAGCGAGGCGGGGTGTCGTCGGGCTCCACCAGCAGCAGTGCCCCGCCCCCACCGATGCCCGACCCGAAGGGCTCGACGACCCCGAGGGTGTAGGCCACGGCGACCGCGGCGTCGACGGCGTTGCCGCCGCCCGCCAGGACCTCCATCCCCACCTCGACGGCCAGGGGGTGGCTCGCGCTCACGCCGATGCTGTCCAGGCGGGCAGGTGGGGCGGTCTCCGCCTCATCCGGGCTGATGTCGGGGACCTCAGCCTCCGGATCGCGAGGCCGGAGCTGGATCGTGTCGCGCTCACCGGGATCGGGCAGCGCGGCCTCCGCCTCGCGGTGGTCCTCCGTGAGCTCCTGGTCGAGGAGTGCGGCGCGCTCCTCGCGGTCCCGCGGTTGGTTGTACGCGGCGACGGACAGCAGGCCGAGGCCGACCACCACCGTCAGCACGTAGTTGAGCCACCGGTTGGTCATCACGGCGCAGCCGTTCCGGCGACGTGGCGATGGTCCAGTTCGGTCACGAGCACGTCATCATGGCGTTCCCAGGGCAGGTCCGGACCCCGGAGGCGGTCGAAGATCCGAGCGCGGCGGTAGGGGCCCAGGAGCCCGGCGGCCACCCTCGGTGTCCCCTCCCTGATCACGATCGGCACGAAGCTGACCCGCGCTCGACCGTCGGCACCGAGCTCGTACCGCACCAGCGTGGACTCGCGTGTGCGGGACCACCCCTGGTCGAACACGAAGTTGCCGAGGCTGTACAGCACGAGGGTGTCGTCGATGCGCTCGACCGACTGCAGCACATGGGGGTGGTGGCCGATCACGATGTCGGCACCGGAGGCCGCCGCCATCTCCGCGAGATCCCGCTGCTGGCGTGTCGGCGCGAAGCCGTACTCCGTGCCCCAGTGGAAGTGGGTGATCACGAGATCGGCGTTCGCGTCCGCCTCGCGGATCAGGCGGCTGGCACGCTGCTCCTCGGCCGACAGCACGCCGCCCTGGAAGGCCCGGGCGACGAAGCCCACCACGTAGGCGTCGGAGAACGCCAGCGTGGCCACCCGCACGCCACCGTGCTCCTGGTAGTCGATCCGCGTGGCGTCATCCAGGGTCGCACCGGCACCGGCGTAGGCCAGGCCTGCCGCATCCAGCGCGGCGAGCGTGTCGCGCAGGCCCGGGATGCCGTGGTCCATCAGATGGTTGTTCGCGAGCGCCAGGGTGGTGAACCCGGCCTCCGCCAGCGCCTGCGCGGTCGGCGAGCCGCTCGAGAGGTGGATGAGCTTGTCGGCCTCCGGCAGCTCGTCCGACCGGTCGGTGATGACCTGTTCCAGGTTGCCCGTCACGTAGTCGGCGTCGAGCAGCGGGGCGACGTCGGCGAGCACGTGGTCCTGCCCGTAGCGCTCGGTGACCTCCTCGACGTGCCGGCCGAACATCAGGTCGCCGACCATCACGGCCGAGAAGACCACGTCCTCGCTCGTCGTGTCGGTGGGCGCGGCCGCCGCGACCCCCTCGTCGAGGACCCCGGAGGTCTGGAGCGCGACGAGCAGTGCACCCGCCAGCAGCAGGGCGAGCATCGTGTCGCGTCCGGCGGTGCGTACCTGACGGCGCAGCCGCCGTTGCAGCCGCTCCCGCCGGGTGAGCGGGAGACGCGTGGGGCCCTCGGCGTCGGTCATCCTCGGCTCAGGCGAGGAGCAGGTTGACGGCGAACACGAGCAGGAACGTCAGTCCCGACAGCAGGAGCGTCGAGAACAGCGTGTGCGGCAACCCCTGCCGGGCGATCGAGTTCGCGACCAGCCCGGGGACGATCACGCCGATGCCGCGGAACTCGTACACCTCGAAGGGCATCGCCGGGTACAGCGCGTCGAAGACGAGCTTGAAGACGATGCCGATGCTCAGCATCGCCACGAACCGTCGGCGGCCGTAGAGGATCACGAGCCGCGACACCCCGTACTCCACCACGAGGTAGGTCGCGAAGCTGATCAGGAAGATCGCGATCAGGAACAGCACCTGGTCGAGCACGAGGGCGAGGTAGCCGGGGACCACCAGGCCGGCGGGGATCACCCCGGTGCGCTCGGCGTAGATCAGGCTGACCACGACGCCCAGCACCAGGGACAGGTAGAGCTCGGTTCCGAACATCAGGCGACTCCGCGGGACTGGCCTGCATCGGTCGCGAGGGCCTCGATGGCACCCACGAGCTCCACGCCGCCGCCGTGGAGGTTGCCGACACCGAAGATGACGTGACCGGACAGGCTGGCGTCCAGAGCGGCGACCACCTCGTCGGCCGAGGCGCCGGTCAGGTCGAGGAGGTCGTCGACGGCGATCCCTCCCTGCGCGACGGCCCGGAGGATGGGGCGGGTCTGCTCACCGGTGACCACCAGGGTGTCGATCGGCAGCTGCGGCAGGACGTCGGTGGCGAACAGCTCCGTCCGATCGATGCGGTCGGCGCGGCAGTTGACGATCACGGTGAGCCGGTCGGCGTCGAGGCCCTGCGTGCGGACGTGCTGCCACACCGCGAGGGTGGAGCCCGGGTCGTTGGCGGCGAAGCCGTTGACGAAGTAGGACGGCGCGACGGGGTCGCCGACGGGGATGACCCGCATGGCGAAGCGATCGACCGGTGCATCACGGAGGCCGGCGATCGCCACCTCGTCGTCGATGCCGAGCTCCCGAGTGACCGCGAGCACGAGGGCGACGTGCTCGGCCAGCACGAGGTGGCCGTGGCCCTGCAGTGCCCCCTCGGAGACCGCGTCGGGCTCGGCGATCAGCACCTTGGTGGCGCGGTCGGCGGCGACCTCGAGGTAGGTGTCGAGGTGCGGTTCGGGGGTGACCACGACCGTTCCGCCCCTGGGGATGGAGGCGGCGAACACCTCGGCGACGTCGGCCGCGGTCGGTCCCATCTCGTCGAGGTGGTCGTCGAGGGCGTTGCAGATCACGAGCAGGTTCACCTCCACGAGGTCGTTGTGGAAGGTGTGCTGGTACTCGGGCTTGACCGCCATGCACTCGGTCACGAGGACGTCCGCGCCGAGCTCGACCGCCTGACGGGTCACCCGGAGCTGCTCGCTGATGTTCGGTCCCTCGGGGCGACGGTGCAGCTCCTCCTCGCCGGCCCAGCCGTACAGCAGCTTCGGCTCGGTGCCGGTCGTCTTGCCGAGCGGCCGGTAGCCGCCGGCCGCGAGCGCGCCGGTCAACAGGCGGGTGACCGTGGACTTGCCGCGACTGCCGTTGACGCTGACGCGCAGGGGCAGCTGGTCAAGCCGAGCCCGGTGACGCCGCTTCTCGACGATGCCGGCGGCCAGCAGCAGCAGGGAGGCGACGAGGACCACGATGAGGACGGTGTCGTCGCTGGTGCCGGGCGCCAGCCGATCCATCCGTACCTGCTCCTGGCTGACGACACGCTACCTCGTGCGCTACGGCCACTGCCTCGTGGGGTCGGACATGCTAGCCGCCGACGGAGGCACCCATGGGCGGGGGCGCCGCGCCATGGTGGCCCACGCCGGCGATGTGCGGCGGCTGTTGCTGCGCTGCGCCCCATCAGCTACACCGGCGCAGCCCCCAGGTGACCGTCCCTGAGAGGAGCAGTGTGGATCTGGACGACGCCATGGACGCGCGCAGCGGGTGCGACGCCCTCGACGAACTGGCCACGACCCTCCTGGACGGTCCACGGGGTGCGGTCGTGCTGTCCGGCGCCGGGATCTCCGTCTCGAGCGATATCCCCGCGTTCCGGGGCAGCACGGGACTGTGGGCCCGCTACGACCCCACCGAGTACGCGACGATCGCAGCCCTCGATGCCGATCCGGAGAAGGTGTGGCAGCTGCTGTGGGAACTGGACGAGGTGCTGGCCGCGGCCGAGCCCAACCCCGCCCACCTGGCGCTCGCCGAACTGCAGGGCCTCGGCGTGGTGTCCACGATCATCACCCAGAACGTCGATGCACTGCACCAGGCCGCGGGCAGCGAGGACGTCGTCGAACTCCACGGATCGCACCGCACCCTGACCTGCCGCACCTGCGAGCACACGGTGACCCGCGATGCGGTGGTGCGCGAGACCACGCGCGGTGCGGTGCCCAGATGCCCGTCGTGTGGCGGGCAACTGCGACCTGATGTCGTCTTCTTCGGCGAGCCACTGCCCCGGGCCGCACTCCACCGGGCGCAGGAGGACGTGCGGCGTTGTGACGACCTGATCGTCGTCGGCACCGCAGCCGAGGTGGAGCCAGCCGCCAGCCTGCCACGACTGGCCCAGGAGCTCGGGGCGCGGGTGTGGGAGATCGATCCGCAGCCCAGCCTGCCGACCGCGCGACGGATCCCACGTCCCGCGGAGCAGGCCCTGCCCGCCCTCGTCGAACGTCTGCGGTGACCTACGGCACTCCCGGCGGGCCAGCGTAGGACATCCCGACCGGCCGCCAGCCCCGCGACCGGCGGTTCAGTCCCAGTCCGGGCCGCCGTCGGGGTCGATGAGCCGGTGCCCCCGCTCGAGACCGTCGATCCGCGCCATCTGCTCCGGGCTGAGCTCGAAGCCGAAGACGTCGAAGTTGCTGCGGATCCGCTCGGGAGTGCCCGACTTGGGGATCGCCACCACACCGGGACGCTGCAGCATCCACCTGAGGGTGACCTGCGCAGGACCGACGCCGTGCTCTGCGGCGATCTCGGTGAGGACCGGGTCCTCGGCGACCTGGCCGCGGGCCAGGGGTGAGTAGGCGGTCAGGAACCCCCCGCGCGAGCGCAGGACCTGCTCGATCGGCTCGACGCCGAGGAAGGGGTGGTGCTCCACCTGGTCGGTCACGACCGGTGCGTGCTCGAAGGCCCGCGCCAGCATCCGGGAGGGGAAGTTCGACACCCCGATCTGGCGTGTCAGCCCATCCTCCTTCAGCCGGGTCATCGCCTCCAGGGTCTCCGGCAGGGGCGCCACGTGCTCGGCGGGCCAGTGGAGCAGCAGCAGTTCGACGTGGGACACGCCCAGCTCCTCCAGGCTCTGCCCCGTGGAGCTACGCACCGCCGAGGCCGCGGCGTTGGAGGGCTTGAGCTTGGTGGTGACGAAGACCTCGTCACGGTCGAGCCCGCTGTCGGCGATCGCCCGCCCGACCTCGGCCTCGTTGGCGTAGCCCTGGGCGGTGTCGATGTGGCGGTAGCCCGTCTCCAGCGCCACCAGGGTGCTGCGGTAGGCCGCGTCACCGTCCAACTGGAAGGTCCCGAAGCCCAGGCGTGGGATCGCGGTCCCGTCGTCGAGGTAGAAGGTGGTGACGTCCATGATGGCCTCCGGATCGGTGCAGGCGGCAGGGTGCGCTCAGCTCCGACTCTACGGAGCGCACGGTGTGGCGCACCCGTCGGCACCGTCCGATGGTCGGTCGATGTCGTGGGGATCGTGGCCGGTCGCCCGCCCCTGCCGCCCGGGAGCGGTGCCAGGCACGGCTACGGTCGAGGCGCTGTCTCCCGCCGCAACCTCCCGGGGTTCCCGTGCTCGTCGCCGTCGTCGACGTCTTCACCGCCCTGCTCGCCATCGGCCTGCTGCTGATCGCCGCGAAGTGGCTGCGCTCCCGCATCGCGCTGTTCCGGCGGCTCTTCCTGCCGGCCTCGGTGCTCGGCGGCGGGCTGGCCCTGCTGCTCAGCCCCCAGATCCTCGGCCGGGCCGCTGCGGCCCTCGACGGCCCCGGTTGGCTGACGGACGGCCTGATCCCTCCGGCGGTCCTGGAGGTCTGGTCCGAGCTCCCCGTGCTGCTGATCAGCGTGGTGTTCGCGGCCCTGTTCATCGGCAAGCACATCCCCGGGATCCGCCAGATCTGGGAGGTCGCCGGCCCGCAGGTGGCCCTCGGACAGTCCATCGCCTGGGGGCAGTACGTCGTCGGGCTCGTCCTGGCGCTGGCGGTGCTGGGGCCGGTCTTCGGCCTCCCGCCCGTCGCCGGTGCCCTGATCGAGATCGGTTTCGAGGGTGGCCACGGCACCGCCGCTGGCCTGTCCTCGACCTTCGAGGAGTTCGACTTCGCCGAGGGCACCGATCTGGCCCTCGGCCTGGCCACGATCGGGCTGCTGGCCGGCGTGCTGATCGGCACGGTGATCGTCAACTGGGGGGTACGCACCGGTCGCATCGCCCTGGACGCCGACGGCGATCCCGTCGAGACGGCCCGGGCGAGCACCGAGGACGACCTCGACGACCTCGACGACCGCGAGGGTGTGCACCGCGACGAGACGACCTCGTCCACCGATCCCCTCTCCATCCACCTCGGCTTCGTCGCCCTGG
>SKTN01000214.1 GCA_007117945.1 Nitriliruptoraceae bacterium
CGAGCTCCACCACCATGGCCCAGGCGGCGTCGGTGTCGAGGAGGTTGTTGTAGGACAGCTCCTTGCCGTGCAACTGCGTGGCGGCGGCGATGCCGCCGGCGTCGGGCAGGGCGTAGAAGCCGGCCTGCTGGTGGGGGTTCTCCCCGTAGCGCAGCTCCTGGCGGCGGGGCAGGGCCAGGTGCAGCTGCTCGGGCACGGCCTGCTCGCGCAGGAACCAGTCGGCGACCGCGGCGTCGTAGGCGGCGGTGTGCTGGAAGGCCCGGCTGGCCAGCTCGCGCCGCAGGGCGAAGGTCAGCCCACCGTGGTCCGCCAGGTCGGCGAGGACCCGGGCGTGGTCGCCCGGGTCGACGACCACCCCCACGGAGCCGTGGTTCTTCGCCGCTGCCCGCAGCATCGTGGGGCCGCCGATGTCGATCATCTCGATCACGTCGCCGTCGGGTGCCCCCGAGGCGGCGGTGTCGGCGAAGGGGTAGAGGTTGCCCACCACCAGGTCGATGGCCTCCAGACCCAGCTCCGCGAGCTCCGCGACGTGGGCGGGGTCGTGGCGGTCGGCGAGGATCCCGGCGTGCACCGCCGGGTGGAGGGTCTTGACCCGCCCGTCGAAGCACTCGGGGAACCCGGTCACCTCGGCCACCTCGGTGACGGGGACACCGGCCTCGCGCAGCACGCCCGCGGTGGAACCCGTGGAGATCAGCTCCACACCCCGCTCGTGGAGCGCCCGGCCCAGCTCGGCGACGCCGGTCTTGTCGAAGCAGCTCACCAGGGCCCGGGAGACGGGCACGACGTCGGTAGCAGCGGTCACGGGTGCAACTCCTGTTCAGCGGTGTCGGGTGCGAGGCGGACCTCGGCCCGGCGTCCGACCACGGTGACGTGGTCGTGGCACAGGGCACGGACGCAGGCGGGCAGCAGCCGGTGCTCGACGGCCTTGATGCGCTCGTGCAGTGCCACCTCGGTGTCCCCGGGCAGGACCGGCACGGCCTCCTGGGCGAGGATCGGGCCGTGATCGACCTCCTCGTCCACCAGGTGCACGGTGCAGCCGGTCAGCTTGACCCCGTGGGCCAGGGCCTCGCGCACGGCGTGGGCGCCGCGGAAGGCGGGGAGCAGGGAGGGGTGGGTGTTGACCACGCGGTCGGGCCAGCGGGCCAGGAACCCCCCGGAGAGGATGCGCATGAACCCGGCCAGCACCACCACCTCGGGCTGGTGCGCGGCCAGGCCCTCGGTGAGGCGCTGCTCCCAGGCCGCCCGGGTGGCGGCGTCCGCTCCACGGGGCAGCTCCTCCACCACCGTCGCCACACCGGCAGTGCGGGCGTGCTCCAGCCCCGCGGCGTCGGTGCGGTCGGACCCCACCACCACGACCTCGCCACCGAACCCGGCGTCCGCTGCGATGACGTCGAGCAACGCGCGCAGGTTCGACCCGCCCCCGCTGATCAGCACGGCCAGCCGCGTCGCACGCGTGTCCGTGGGCATCGGGCTCCCCTGGGCGGCGGACGGGGCGGGCGCGGGGTGCGGCGGGCGCCGGTGCGCGGCAGGCACGCCGGCGTGTGCCGTCGAGCCTAGCTGAGGGCTCGCGGGCCATCGTCGCGACCCGGCGGCGGACGGTGGCCGACCAGCCCGTCACCGGTAGGTGTTGCGGGACCGCTGACAGCTAGGATCTGACAGGTTGGCGTCGTTGCGGCGACGCCGCGTGCCCTCCCCCCCCCGCACGCCGTCCCCGCACCGGGGTTGTGCCCCCTCCCCGCACCGCGAGGTCCCCGTGTCCGTCCTCTCCCTGCGCCGCGGCGCCGTCACCGTCCTCGCCGCGCTGTCGATGCTCGGTGTGCTCACGGCCACCGCCCTGGCCGACCCGACCAGCGATGAGGTCCGCAGCGACCTCGAGGTCGCCCAGGAGCGCTACGACGAGCTCGACCAGCGCATCGGCCGGGCCCAGAACGCCTACAACGACGCCGCCGAGGGCCTCGAGCGCGCCGAGACGACCCTCGCGGAGCTCGACGAGGAGCTGGACCGGCTCGCGTCCGAGGCCACGCTGCTGCGTGCCAGCGTCGAGGACCACGTCCGCGTCCTGCACAAGCTCGGGCCCAGCGTGGAGCTGTCCACCCTGGTCGCCAGCGATCCCCACGAGGCGGGGTTGCGCTCCACCACCCTGCGCCAGGTGCTGGAGCGCCAGGGCGCGGACCTCGAGGCCCTGACCGCCAACGACACCGCGATCGCCGCCGCGCAGGAGCGGCAGGCGGAGACGGTCCAGGTGGCCGAGGAGCGCACCGCGGAACTCGAGGAGCAGAACGCCCGGCTCGAGCAGCTCTTCGCCGACAGCGCCGACGAGGTGGCCGAGCTCGAGGAGCTGCTCCAGGTCACCACCCAGCGCGAGGAGGAGGAAGCCGCCGCTGAGGCCGCCCGCCAGGCCGAGGCCGAGCGCCAGGCCGAGGCCGAGGCGGCGAACTCGACGTCGGCGGCCGCGGCCGGACCGGCCCCCTCGACCCGTTCGTCGGTGGATGTGGCGGTCCAGACCGCCCTGTCACAGATCGGCAAGCCCTACGCCTGGGGTGCCAGCGGCCCCGGCTCCTTCGACTGCTCGGGGCTGGTGACCTACGCCTTCCGCAACGCCGGCATCACCCACCTGCCCCGCTCCTCCTCCGCGCAGGCGGCGGCGACCACCCGCATCTCCCGCGCCGACCTGCGCCCGGGTGACCTGGTCTTCTACCACTCGCCCATCAGCCACGTGGCCATCTAC
>SKTN01000051.1 GCA_007117945.1 Nitriliruptoraceae bacterium
CCAGATGTACCAGTCGCGTCTCGGGTCATCGCGCGCGGACCGGGACGCGACGAACCAGGGGTGCTGGTCCGAGGTGTGGCCCGGCACCAGGTCCAGCAGGATGCGCAGTCCACGCCCGTGTGCTGCGACCAGGAGCTCGTCGAGGTCATCGAGGGTGCCGAACAACGGGTCGATGTCGCAGTGGTCGGCGATGTCGTAGCCGAAGTCCGCCATCGGCGAGGGGTAGATCGGCGAGATCCACACCGCGTCCACCCCCAGGGCGACGAGGTGGTCGAGGCGCGACCGGATGCCCTGCAGGTCGCCCACCCCGTCACCGCTCGAGTCCTGGAACGAGCGGGGATACACCTGGTAGATCACACCCCTCTGCCACCAGGCCGTCCTGCCGCCGTCGTCCATCGCTGTCCCACGCTCCTGGGTCCGACGCCACCGGGCTCGGGAGGCTACACAGCGCGCAGCACACCACCTCCGAGATCCCGCTGGTCGGGCCTCCGGCTGGTCGGGCCTCCCGCTGCTCGCCGGCCCGGGAGCCCGCTTGGTGCCCCGCTCGGTGCCGGTGCCCGCCCCGCTCGCCCTGGTCGGTACCTGGGCTAGCGCCCAGGTACCGACCACTTCCGAGCCGCCTCCGGCCGATCGGCGGTGCTACGTGGTCGATCCCTGGGCTGGTGCCCCGGTACCGACCACTTCCGGCGCGCGTCCGGCTCGCCGACGAGTTCGTCGTACAGCCGCCGGGCCGCGGCGTGCTTCGCCTCGGCCGCAGCAGTCCGGCCCGCGGCGGTCAGCGAGCGGGCCCAGGCCGACAGCGTCTCCGCACGCCACCACGGCAGCCGGTAGCGGGTGAACGTCGCCAGCGCCGCAGCATGGGCGGTGTCGGCGTGCTCCTCCTCACCGCGCGCGGTGGCGACGGCCGCGCGGGCGAGCTGGACGTGACCGGTCCGGCCCCGCCAGTCCTCCCCCTCGGCCAGGACCGCCTCGCAGCTGGTCAGGTGCACCTCGGCAGCATCGAGGTGGCTGAGGTCGGCGAGGCAGCGGGCCAGTTCCGCGGACACCATCAGGCGGGCTGGCACCTGCGGCCCGTGATCGACGATCCCAAGGGCACGCTCCAGTGTCGCGACGGCGTCGTCGTCGGCACAGCGGCGCCAACGGACCTCGCCGAGCCAGTACGCGCTCAGGCCTGCGTTCATCAGGTCGCCGTTGTCGAGGTCGTGCTCCAACGCCGCGGACCACGACCGCTCGGCACCTTCCAGGTCGCCATCGAGGCGCAGCAGCAGCCGACGGGTCAGCGCATCCGCTGGCAGCCCATCCGCCACCTCCCGTGCCTCCGCCATCCGTCCCGTGCTCGCCAGCGCGTACCCCAGGTGGTCGGTCACGCTCGCGTGCGCCACGGCGACGGACGCGAACCGGCGTTGACCGAGCCCGCGTCGGCACCAGGACTCGGCGGTCACCGGGTCGAGGAGGTAGACGTTGCCCAGCAGGGCCGCGGCCATCACGACCTCCCAGGCGAGGTGGGGATCGCCGGGACGCTGTGGCGTGCCCCAGGCCTCCTCCACGAGGGTCTGTGCCCGAGCGACCCGGCCGCGGCTGAACTCGTGGACCGCCTGGGTGGGACGCACCTTCGCGGCGAGGTCCGCGCGCTCCAGTCGCGTCGCCAGCTCCACGGCCCGCTCTGACGCCGCGCAGCCGTCGACGAGCTCCAGCGCGTACATGTCCGCCAGGGCCTTGCCGCGAAGGAGGTCGACGGCAGCTGTGCCCTCCGTCAGCACCGCCTCGGCGGCAGCGAAGCACGCGCGGGCCTCCGGGATGTCCAGCACGCTGTGGTGCAGTGTGCGTGCGAGCCCGAGGTGGGTCTGGGCCACCGCCACGGCCGACGCGTCGCCCGCAGCGCTGTAGCGGTCGACCGCCGTCCGCAGGTGATCGACGGCGCGGCCGAGGTCGCTCCCCGATCGGATCAGGATCTCAGCGGCCCGCGCTGCCGCGGCTGCCTGGTCCTCGGGTGGCGCACCGGCCTGGCGTCGGATCGTGACGGCAGCTTCGGCGTGCGCGATCGCATCGTCCCACGCGTACAGCGCTGCCGTCTCCTGAGCGGCCTCGAGGCTCGCCCGTGCCGCCCGCTCAGGCTCGACCAGCGACCCGGCGGCGCGCAGGTGCACCGCAGCCGCCGCCCGGGTGGTCGGATGCCCCATCCCCGTGGCCGCACGGACGTCGGCAGCGCGCAGGTGCAGCCGCTGTCGGCGCAGGGCCGGCAGGTCGTCGTGCACCGCCTGCAGCATGAGGGTGTGCCGGAACACGTACGTCGGGGCGGCGGCGTGTTCGCTCTCCGCCAACCACCCGGCGTCCACCGCCTCCTCCAGCGCGCCGAGCACCTCGTCCACCGGCTGTTCGGCTACCTGGGCCAACAGCCGGGCATCGACCTCCCGGCCGAGGACGCCAGCGCAACCGATGACCTCCTGCGCCAGCGAGGACAGCGCACGCAGGCGCTGGCGCAGCACGTCCCGGACGCCGCTCGGCAGGCGCCACCTCGCCTCGTCACCCCCGATGCCGCCGCGGCCGATCAGGTCCCGGACGATCTCCGTGGCGAAGAAGGGGTTCCCGCCCGTTGCCGACCACAGCCGGTGGACGAAGCCGGGCGGTGCCTCGGTGCCGCTCCACGCCGCGACCAGGGTGGCGAGCTCGGCTTCGGGGAGGGGTTCGAGCTCGAACCGGTCGGCCTGGCCGCGCGACTC
>SKTN01000263.1 GCA_007117945.1 Nitriliruptoraceae bacterium
AGCGCCGCCGCCCCGACGAGGCCGAGCGCGAGCTGTGGCCACGCACGGCTCGGCAGCCGGTCATCGGCCCACAGGTAGCCGAGCTGGTGCAGGAGCACGTAGACGGTGAGGTAGTTGAGCGCGCCGATGGCAGGCTGGCCCTCGATCGTCACGGTGTCGGCCAGGGGACCGAACCGCAGCAGGTCCACGACCACGGCCGAGACGGCGCAGGCGGCGATGAGCCACAGCCCGCCGGCCCACTCGTGCAGGCGGAGCGTCATCGGCGTCAGGGCGGTGACGACGAGGTAGGCGGAGAGGAACCAGACCGGGGTCATCGCGCTGTCAGGCTCCAGCACCATCGCGTCCGCACCCACGGTGGCGCCGAGGACGACCGAGATCGTGAGCCACAGCGCGAGCAGGGGCAGCAGTGGTCGCAGCAGTCGTCGGCTGCGTCGGCGCAGCCAGTCGGCGGTGTGTTCACCCTCCTCCCGGGCCCGACGCCAGCTCGGCGCGTTGAGCGCGCCGCCGACGAGGAAGAAGATCGGCATGACGTTGAACAGCAACGTCGCCCACTGGGTGACCGGGACCGCCGCGAGGATGTAGCCCTCGGCGACCTCGCCGTCCTCGGCGGTGAGGACCCGCGCCATCCAGTGGCCGAGGACCACGACCAGGATGCTCGCGACGCGGAGGAGATCGAGGTAGCGGTCCCGGGTCGCCGGCGTCTGCTCGTCGACCCTCTGCGCGAGGCTCATCGGGATCCTGCGGCTCGACTCCGTGTCGCTGTGGCCAGGGGGTACTGGCGTCGCTGTGGTGCGAGTCCCGCACCATACCCGGGTCAGGCGCGGCTGCCGGCCTGCTGCCGGGTGCTCGCGAGCCGCTGGTAGACCACCCCGGTGATGACCCCGTAGATGGCGTGGCCCATCAGGCTCATGATCTGGGGCTCACCGATGGTGAAGGGGGTCATGCCCATCAGCAGCGGCATGGCCAGCAGCGCACCGACGACCCAGACGACGATGCCGTAGAGCACGCCGAGGCCCGCCGCCCGTCCGGCGGTGGAGGCCAGGGGGCCGGCGACCAGCGCCAACCCGGCGCCGAAGGCCGCGGAGATCACCATGTGGACCACCCAGCCGACGGCGACACTGCCGGAGTTCGCGAGCCCGGCCACCATCTCCATCATGCCCATCACGGTCATCAGGATGCCGAAGGCGACACCGCCGGCGAGCCCTCCGACGACACCTGCGGTCAGCGTGCGTGCGTGCAACTCCATCGCGTCACTCCTGTGCGGTTCGCGATCGGGTAGGTGATGGGAACCGGGAGCTGTCCCGTGGGCTTCCGCCGGGTGTGAGCGCCAACGACCGCTGCTGCGTGACTGCCCCGTGGCCGGGGCGAGGTGGCGCGCGGCGACGAGGCCACCACCGCCGTTGCCGCCCGGGCCGGCCAACACCGTGCAGCTCGCGGGCTCGTACCGGCTGACCGCCAGCTCGACGAGGTTGCGACCGGCGTTCTCCATCATCTGCGCCAGCGTGATGTGGAGCTCGTCGACCATGATCCGATCGACCTCGCGCATCTGCTCGGTGGTGAGATCCGGCCGCTGACCCCGCGGCAGTGGTGGTGTCGAGAGCGGCCGGTTCGGCTCGGGCCGGTCGGAGGTAGCGGCGTCAGCGGCCGACCGCAGGGCGGGTGGCGTGTCCATCATCCTGGTGCCTTCGGCCCGTCGGCGTGGTCGCTGCTGGCACGCCTGCGTCGAGCGGCGTCCTCACATGCCGGTGCAACCCCCGCCTGAGCGCGGGCGGCGCTTCCACCGCCCGTGCCGGCGCGGCGCTTCCACCGCCCGTACCGGCGCGTGGTGACCGTCGGTCTCGGCACCGTGTGCCGCTGCGCTCACTATCCGAGGTGGTGGCTCGTTCCTGGGCTCCAGCCCAGGCACCGGCCACCGAACGGGGTGTACCCGCCCGGCGCTCCCCGGAACGGGTCCGTTCCTGGGCTCCTGCCCAGGGATCGACCCCGCTGGGACAGTGCTGGAGGTGGGTGGGCTCGCCTGCAGCCGGGAGGTGGCCGGCGGTCGGGGCGGAGAGGACACCGATCGCGGGCCTACAAGGGCCTTTCCACCGCACGCTCGGGGCGGCGGGCGGCTACCGCTCCGGAACCTCGAGCTCCACGGTGGTGCCGCCCCACCCGTTGCGCTGGTCACGGCCTTCCACGGTGATGCGCTCGACGTCGTCGGGGATCTCCAGGCCGTCGAGCGAGCGTGTGAAGGGTTGCTCGTTCGCGTGGTCATGGGCGAGCTCGCGCACCCCGAGCACCGTGCCGTCCTCGTCGAGGGCCCGGAAGGCGTCGGCGTAGCGCTCCGGGGTGTCGTAGGGCGAGGACAGGGTGGCGTGCAGCCGCCAGGTGTCGTCCGTGGGCTCGAGCTCCGCTGACAGGACGTCGGGGTAGCGCTGCCCGTCCGCGTCCTGCGCACCGGGCGGGTCTGCACCCTGCTCGCCGGGCGCGGCCCCACCGCTACAGGCACTGACCACCACCAGGGCGGCGAGGAACGCCGCCACCCTCGTCGCGGGTGCCCCGCGTCGGACGGACGGCCCGTCCCACCTGCCCATCGCGTCCCCTCGGTCGCGACCGACCGTACCGAGCCCTCAACGGCGGGGGCGGGATGGAAGCCACCGCCTGACCCACAGGTTGCCCAAAGGTGCGTCGGGCATCGTCACCTCCCGCAGCCGCCCGACCGC
>SKTN01000426.1 GCA_007117945.1 Nitriliruptoraceae bacterium
CGACAGGAACGCGCGTGCCGCGCGCGGCGGGGGAGGTCGGCTGGAGGCGACCCGAACTAGCCGTGGACCGCGTGCACCGCTTCTCGCGCGAGCAGCGCACGCTTGCGCGTCGCGCCCCAGCGATACCCCCCCAACTCGCCCGTGGATCGCAGCACGCGATGGCAAGGGACCAGCACGGCGACGGGGTTGCGGCCGACGGCGTTGGCCACCGCCCGCGCCGCCCCAGGTCGGCCGGCAGCCCGTGCGACCTCGGAGTAGCTCACGACCCGGTCCTCGGGGATCCGCAGGAGCGCATCCCACACCCGGACCTGCAGGTTGGTGCCGCCGGCCAGGACCGTCAGCGGCCGTGGCGCCGCGGCCGCGCCATCACCGGCCGCCCCCCCACCTGGCACGCCGGCGGCGGCGAAGCGGGCAGCGAGGTGCTCGACCACAGGCGCCGTCGCCCCGGCGTCCTCCGACAGCCGAGCGTTGGGCCACTCACGTTGCACCGCCTCGATCGCCTCGGCCTCGGTCCGGGGCGGATCGAGGAAGCGCAGGCTCAGCACGCCCCTGTCGGTGACGGCGACGAGCGCAGCGCCCAGCGGTGTCGCGTGCACGCCGTAGTGGATGGTCAACCCCGCGCCACCACGGCCGAGGTCCCCCGGGGTGATCGCCTCGAGCGCGACCGTCAGGTCGTACAGGCGTCCCGGGGAGGACAGGCCGGTCGCAGCGGCCACCTCCAGCACCGTGGAACGCTCGCGCAGTAACACTTTGGCTGCACCAAGTGTTAACCACTGGAGGAACCGGTGAGGGCTCACGCCGGCGAACCGTACGAAGGTGCGGTGCAGGTGGCCGCTCGAGAGGTGCAGGGCTGCTGCCACCTCCTCGACCCGCGGCTGCGCCGTGCGGTGCGCATCGAGCCACTCGATGGCGGCCGCGACCCGGTCGTAGTCACGCAACCACCCCTGCCCGCGGTCGAGTGCTCCCCCCACCGGCATCGACATCGACGATCACCTCACCTCGGCCGGCCGGACCCGACGACGGCTCCGCACCGGCGACCTCGCCGCAGTCTGACGTGTCGCCGGCACAAGAGCGACCCGGATCCTGACGGGACCACCCGAAGGACCCTGGGCGTAGCGGTACCCCCCTAGGGCATCGACCGGTAGCCTGTGTGCCGACGGCCACGGAGCGAGGACCCACGATGCACGGCTACGCCGCCCGCAGCGACGAGCTGCAGGCCCGCCTGCGCCGGATCGAGGGCCAGGTCCGTGGCCTCCAACGGATGATCGAGGAGGACCGGTACTGCATCGACGTCCTCACCCAGATCTCCTCGGCGACCAAGGCGCTCCAGGGCGTGGCGACCACGATGCTCGACGAGCACGTCCGCCACTGCGTCCGCGACGCCATCGACCAGGGAGCTGACTCGGCGGACGAGAAGATCGAGGAGGCCCTCGAGGTCGTGCACCGGTTGATCAAACGCTGACACCCGCACCCTGACCCATCGCAGCACCACGACGAGGATCCGACATGTCCACGCGAACCTACTCCGTGCCCGAGATCTCCTGCGGACACTGCAAGTCCGCCATCGAAGGTGAGGTCGGCGCCCTCGCCGACGTGACCAGCGTGCAGGTCGACATCGATGCGAAGACCGTCACCGTCGACGGGCCCGCCAGCGATGCGGCCATCCACGCCGCTATCGAGGAGGCCGGCTACGACGTCGCCGTCGGCTGACCCGACCGCGCCCGCGTCTGACCCGCTGACGAGCCCGTTCGCGGCGGTCCTCGGCACCCGCTGCTCCGAACCCCGGCTCGAAGGACCGTCGCACCCTTGGCTGCCCGCCTGGAGGCCGACATGACCGATGTGATGGATGCCGCGCTCACCCCTGAGCGAGCGCTCGACGTGCTCGTCCAGCTCGAGCCGCAGCTGCGTGGGGTCGTGGCAGGGCAGCGCGCCATCGTGGGGCTCCGCGCCGTGGCCGACGACCACGTCGAGCTGGTGGACGTCGACCTCGCTGGCGACGGCACCCTCGATCCGGCCGGGGCCGATGCTCTGGTCGTGGTCACCAACGAGGACGTCGGCGACGGCGACGACGTGCTCTCCTTGACCCAGCTCGCCTGCATCCTCCCCGACGGCGTCGAGGTCGGCATCAGCCGGGCTGACGGCGCCGACCGGGCCCGGGTGTGGCGCACGGACCAGGATGCGAGCGACGCCGCCGAGGAGCTACGCCCCCACGACGTCGCTGCCAACACCGCCCGGCGGGCCTTCGGTCTGCGATCGGTGATCGGCGCGCGCCCGAGCATGGCCGGGCTGGTCGGCCGCGCCTGGCTCGTCGCCGTGGCCGGTGAGGCGCTGCGCCGCTTCGACAGCCCCGAGGGGGTCCGCGACGTCGAGGTGGAGGAACTGACCTCCGCCGCCCAGGCGCCCCTGCTGGGTGGCCTCGCCGGTAGGGAGGACGCCCTGCCGAGCTGGGAGCAGCTGCACGCCCACGCCGCGGCCGGCCGGCTGGAGCTCGGCCCCTTCACCGTGCGGCCAACCCACGCCGCGTGGTTGGACGTCGACGGCCTGGCGCAGGTCCTGGACACCACCCTGCCCGCCGCGGAGGACCTGCTGGAGCAGCTGCAGCTCACCACGGGCGACGGGGGGATGGCCTGGGCCCTGACCTGGCTCCTCGAGCGGGGTTGGCACGACCAGCCGTGACGCCGTGCCGGGCACCCCG
>SKTN01000035.1 GCA_007117945.1 Nitriliruptoraceae bacterium
ACTACGACACACGGGGGAGCCATGGGCGCGACATCGTTCGCAGCGCGGTGCCCCTCGTGGGAGGTCCACCGCCGGGGCCAGGTGCTCGCTGCATCGCCTCGGGGCAACTACCAGCCGGATGGTGCCGACAGTGGCGTGCCTGGGCGCGACCGAGCCGAAGGTGCGGCAGCACCCGCTCCGCGACCGCGTGCTGATGCGGGCGTCGACGGGCCGGCTGGTGCTGCTGACCTGGTGGTGTCGGTGTCGGAGGGCAGCAACGGGGCGGGATCGGTCGATGCTGCAGATGCCGAGGTGGCGGTTGATCGTGTGTGGTCTGCTGCTGAGGTGGTGGGGGCTCTTGATCTGGTCGGGCTGAGTGATGTGCAGTTGGAGGCGCATCTGGTGGGGTTGCGGCGGCCGTTGGCGGTGTTGGAGGCTGCGCGGGCGCGTGCGATGGCGGAGGTGGAGCGTCGTGCGGGGGCGGTGCAGGATCCGGCCCGCCGCAACGCGGAGGTGTTGGATAGCCGTCGGCGGGCGGCCAAGGGGCAGCGGATGTCGCCGTCGGAGGCCAAGCGTGCCGCGGAGGCGGGCTCCCATGCGGCGGCGAACCCGGTGACGGGTCGGGCCTTCAGTGCGGGGGATGTGGGGCCGTCGCAGGTGCGGCTGCTGGGTGAGGCGTTGGAGCGGTTGCCGGCCGCGCGGCGTGGGGAGGCGGAGCGGGTGCTGTTGGAGGCGGCGCGCACGATGGATCCGGTGGCGTTCGGCCGGCGGGTGCGCGGCTATCTGGCAGTGCACGCGCCGGAGCAGTTGCACCGGCAGGAGCAGGGCAACCACGGCCGTCGACGGTTCCGGATGGCCGATACCGAGGATGGTGGGGTGGCGTTCTCTGGTCTGGCGTACGGCACGGCTGCGGAGCTGGCTCGTACCGCGCTGGATGCGTTCCGTCGGCCGGACACCCCGGAGGAGCGTCGCAGCCCCGAGCAGCGCAGTGCGGATGCGTTCGAGCAGTTGTGTGCTGCGGCGCTGCGGTTGGGGGAGGCCCCGACGGTGCATGGTGAGCGTCCCCAGGTGATCGTGGTGGTGGAGGCCTCACAGCTTGCGGGTGGGGTGGGTGCGGCGCGGTTCGCGGGGTCGGGGCAGCCGACCACCGTGGCGGAGGTCGGGACGTTGCTGGCGGATTGTGAGGTCAGCCGGCTGGTGCGTGATGCTCAGGGCACCCCGATCGAGGTGACCCGTAACGTGCGTACGGTCCCGGTGGGGTTGTGGCGGGCGTTGGTCGTGCGGGACGGCGGGTGCCGGTGGCAGGGCTGTGACGCGCCCGCGTCGTGGTGCGATGTCGCCCACGGCCAGGATCCCTTCCGGGACGAGGGCCGCCTGTCCCCCGACAACGCGGTGTTGTTGTGCCGCCGGCATCACCGCCGGTTCGACAACGGGCCCTGGCGGGTGGACATCGATGGTGACCAGGTCACCTTCCACCGCCAACAACAGGAGTACATCCACCCCCTGGACCGCCCCCACATCCCACCCGATGGCGATCACCATCCACCGGCTGAGGGCAACGGTCCACCGGACCCCGACGACCATCCACCGGCCGGGCGCAACGGTCCACCGGACCGCGACAACAGCGCGGTCGCTACCGCGGTGCCCCGTGCGGGACCGCCCGATGACCGCGTCTCTCGTGAAGGACCGGTGGACGATCCCGGAACGGACCCCGCGGCTGCGGGCGCGTCGGCGCGCGCCGGCACCCCACCTGGCAACTCCGCGCCCGGCGGCCTTGCGCCCGGGAGCTCCGCGCCCGGCGACCTCTCGTCTGGCGGTCACCCGGTTGGCAACCCGCCGCGGAGGTCGGCGAGCGGTGGGCAGCTCGGCCTGCTCGACACCTGAGCCGCGTCGGCCGTCGGGTCTACAGCCCGAGGTTCGCGTGGATCTCGCGCGTGGCCGACGAGCGGTTCAGGGTGTAGAAGTGCAGGCCGGGCGCCCCCGCGTCCAGTAACTCCTGGCACAGCTGCGTCGCCACCTCGACGCCCAGCGCGTGGACCGCGGCCGCGTCGTCGCCGAGGGCGTGGAACCGATCCGCCAGTGCGGCCGGTACCTCGGTGCCCGACAACTCCGCGAAGCGCTGGATCTGGCGGATGTTGGTGATGGGGATGATCCCCGGGAGGACGGGTGTGTGGCAGTCCAGCGCAGCGAGGTCCTCGAGCAGCCGCGTGTACTCCTCGGCGGCGAAGAAGAACTGGGTGACGGCGAAGTCGGCAACGGCGAGCTTGGCAGCCAGGTGCTTGCGGTCGGTGGCCAGGTCCGGCGCGAGCGGGTGGCCCGACGGGTGGGCCGCCACCCCGATGGAGAAGGCATCGCCCCCGACCTCTCGGGCCAGCTCGACGAGCTGCCACGCGCGCTCGAGCTCGAAGAACACCTCCTCGGCATCGCGGGGCGGGTCGCCGCGCAGCGCCAGGATGTTCTCCACGCCTGCGTCGCGGTAGCGGCCAAGGATCCCGGCGAGGTCCTCGCGGGTGTGGTTCACCCCCGTCAGATGGGCCATCGGGGTCATCGAGGTGCGGTTCAGCAGATCGACCACCAGCCGGTGGGTGCGCTCACGGGTGGACCCCCCGGCGCCGTAGGTGATGGAGACGAAGGAGGGGGACAGCGGCTCGAGCTCGTTCAGCGTGTTGCGCAGGGCAGCCTCGCCCTTGTCGGTCTTCGGCGGGAAGAACTCGAAGGAGGTGGTGCGGCCGGCGGCCAGCAGTGCGTCGATGCGTGTCATGATCGATCCGAGCGGGCGGGCAGCGGTCGGTGGTGGCGAAGCGGCGGAGCTGGCGGTGAGCAGCCCGCTGGTTCGGTGATCGTTCGGTGCGGTGGCGTGAACGGCCGGTCCGACGTGGCCTCGATGCGGCGGCTCAGGTGGCCGGTCGTAGCTTGCACCGTACGTCGACGGTTACGACGCCTCGCCCCTCGGGACGGACGAAGACCGGGTTGAGGTCGAGCTCCGCCACCTCGGGGATGTCCTCGACCATCGCACCGACACGGTGCAGCACGTCCTTCAGCGCGGCGATGTCGGCGGGCGGGGCCCCGCGGTAGCCGGTCAGCAGCGGGGCCATCTTGAGCTCGGTCAGCATCTCGTCCACGTCGACGTCGGTCAGCGGTGTGATCCGCAGGCTCACGTCGCCCAGCAGCTCCACCAGGGTCCCACCCGCACCGGTGAGCACCAGGGGACCGAAGGAGGGGTCGTGGGTCACCCCGATGACCATCTCCACGCCCTCATCCACCATCTCCTGGACCAGGAAGCGGTCCCCGTGGCGGGTGAGCTCGCGCTGGGCCAGCTGGTCACGGATCTCCGCCATCGCCTCGGCGATGCCATCGGCGTCCGTCAGCCCCAGCGCAACCCCCCCGACATCGGCCTTGTGGATCGGTGCAGCGAGCTTGAGGGCTACAGGTCCACCGATCTCCGCCTGGAGGTCGGCTGCCTCCTCCACGGTGGTCACCACCTCCGAGCGGGCCATGGGGATGCCGTAGGCGCCCAGCAGCTCCTTCGACCGCTCCGCGGACAACCAGACCGCCCCGTCATCGCGGGTGGCTGCCGCCAGTTCCTCGCGCACCAGCCGGCGGGCGGCGTCGATGCGGACCTCCTCGAAGGTGCGCACCTCACCGAGGGGCTGACGGCGCCACCGCGCGTAGGCCCCGACCCGCCCCAACGCGCGGGCCGCGCCCTCGGGGAAGCTGAAGGTCGGCACGTTGGCGGCGCGCAGGGGCGCAGGCAGGCCGTGGGAGGTCATCACCACGGCGATGACGGGCGTGTCGTCGGGGAGCTCATCGCGGGCGGCGACCAGTGCCTCCGCGAAGGCGGTCATGTCGGCCTGGGCGGTGGGGATGAAGATGACGAACACGACGTCGATCTCGTCCGCGGTACCGAGGATGTGGATGGCCTTGCGGTAGGACTCCGCTGAGGCGGAGGCGATCATGTCTACCGGGTTCGACACCCCCGCCTCCGCCGGCAGGAACTCCTGCAGCGTTGCGATGGTGCGATCCGACAGGCGGGGCACCTCGAGGCTGTTGGCGGCCAGGGCGTCCGCAGCGAGGATGCCGGGCCCGCCCGCGTTGGTGAGTACCGCGACGTTGCGTCCGGCGGGCCAGGTGCCGGGGGCTGACAGCAGCGCGGCGCAGTCGAACATCTCCTCCAGCGTCTTCGTGCGGATCACCCCGGCCTGGGCGAACAGCGCCTCCACGGCGTCGTCTCCGGTGGCGATGGCGGCGGTGTGGGAGCTCGCGGCCCGCTCGCCGGCGGTCGAGCGGCCGGACTTCACCGCCACGATCGGCTTGTTGCGGGAGATGCGTCGGGCGATGCGGGAGAACCTGCGGGGGTTGCCGAAGGACTCGACGTACATCAGGATCACGTCGGTATCCGGGTCGTCCTCCCAGTACAGCAGCAGGTCGTTGCCGGAGATGTCGGACTTGTTGCCCACCGACACGAAGGTGGAGATCCCGAGCCCGATGGACTCGACGTGGTCGAGCACCGCGAGGCCGAGCGCACCGGACTGCGACGACATCGACACCCGGCCGGGCTGCGGCAGGACGGGCGAGAAGGTGGCGTTCATCCGCACGTCCTCGCGCCCGTTGAGCACGCCCATGCAGTTCGGCCCGACGATGCGCATCCCGACCTGGCTGGCACGGTCGACGATCTCCTCCTGGCGCGCGATGCCCTCCCCGCCGACCTCAGCGAAGCCCGAGGAGATGATGGTCACGGCGCGCACGCCGAGTTCAGCCGCCTCGTCGACGATGTCGGGAACACCGGCAGCGGGCACGCAGATCACGACGAGGTCCGGTAGCTCCGGGCACTCGCTCAGGCTCGGGTAGGCGGCCATGCCCTGGACGTAAGGGGCCGCGGCGTTGACGGGGTAGACCACGCCGGAGAAGTCGGCCTGGCGGAGATGGTCGAGGATCATCCCGCCGATCGAGGTCCGGTCACGCGACGCACCGACCACCGCAACCTTCTCCGGGTGGAGGAAGCGGCTGAGCGCGACCCGGGCAGCGGCGCGTTCCTCGCTGGCCACCGCATCGAGGAAGCGTTCGGTGACGTTGGTGGCGAGGTCGGAGCGCACCACGCCGCCGTCGTGACCCGAGGTGTACTCCAGCCCGAGTTCGCGGACGAGGTTCAGCATCCGCACGTTGTCGGAGAGGATGTCGCCGGAGAGGTTGCGGATGCCGGCGGTCTCCGCCGCCAGGGCGACCTGTCGCACGAGCACCGTGCCGACGCCCAGGCCTTGGGAGGCGTCCTCGACCAGGGCGGCGAACTCCGCGTGATCGGGCTGGTCGGGGTCACGCTCGTAGCGCGCAACGCCGATCATGCGCTCGTGCTCACCCCGGCCACGGGTGGCGACCACCGCGTACTGCAGGTTCGGATCGAGGTCGGTGAACCGGTGGACGTTGGACTCGTCGAGGTTGAAGGGGCCGAGGAAGCGCAGTCGGCGGGACTCCGCCGAGGTGCGCGCCCACATCCCGAGGAGGAGTGGCGCGTCCTCGGGCCGGATCCGCCGGATGTGGACGACGCTGCCGTCCTTGAGGACGTGCTCGAACTCGTGCTCCATGCGCTCGGCCCCTCGGCTGATCGGTGCAGGCGGTCCGTGACCCCATCCTCGCCGCTGCTGCGTCGCGGCGCTACCCCGTGTCCGTGCGGAGCACCTCGATGTGGTCGCAGCCGTCGCTGTCGGTCCAGGCCGCGGCGTGACCGTGCCGCACCCCCGTGGGCGACCCGCTCGCCGTGGCCTGCCGCCCCGGCGCGGGGAGCTGGTCGAGGACGAACAGCTCCCCGGTGGCGGGGCGGTGCAGCACCGGGGTGTCGCGGCCGTCGCAGCTCAGGTCGGCGAACAGCAACCGGTCGCCCGGCTGTGCGTCGAGGTGGAGGGTGCGTGCCCCGTCGGCCGTCGTGGGCAGGTGCAGGTGGGTGCCGTCCCACCGCAGGGGTATGCCGCACCCGGAACCGTCGAGGTCGGCGAGGAGGAGGTCACCGCCACCGGGTGGCGGAGTCAGGTGGGCACAGGCTGGCGGGGGCTGGCGGGGGCTTCCGCTGACCTCCCCCGGTGCGGGCGGTGCGGCGCCGGTTGCCGATGGCGTCGGGCCGGTGGTCACCGCAAGGGTGACGAGCACCAGGGGGAGGATGAGGACCGTGAGCGCGGCCAGCAGCGGCGCACGGCGCGGTGGCTGCCGGGCAGATGCCTGGTCTGATGGCCGCCCCGAGGGTCGTCGCCGGCGCGTCGCGGGCGGCTGCGCGCCCGCCGGCGCGGAGCGCGAGGGACCCGGGTGCCGCTCGGTGGCTGTGGTCACGGGGCGGGCGTCGTCAGGGTCGGGCCCCCGACAGGCATCGAGGAGGTGGGTCAGTTCGCGCAGGTCCTGCGCCGCGGCGTCGGTCGCTGCAGCGGCCTCCGGCGCGGGATCGCGGGTCCCGACCCCGAGCAGCAGCGGCGCCCCCCGGCCATCGAAGCGGATCCGCTGCGCCGTGATCGCACCGTGGTGCAGGCCCTGGGCGTGGATATGGCGCAGTGCGTCGCCCAACCGGGCACGCAGGGCATCGACGGTCACGGCGCGCAACCCTGCGCCTGCCGCTGCCACGAGCGCGTCCGCCAGCGAACCCCCACCGGCCGCCGGCATGACCAGCGCGACGCCGGTGGGGAGGGCGACGATCTCGAGCACCGGGAGGATGCCGGGATGCTCGAGATCGCGGACCGCCGTCGTACGGGCGTGCAGGCGCTCGAGGTCCTCGGCCGTCAGCGCGTTGTCACGGATCTCGACCAGGAGCGGGCGGCCCGGGTGGCCGATCGCCTCGGCACGGTGGAGTCGGCCCGCTTCGCTGCGCTCCACCAACCCGCACAGCCGGTAGCCCGGGACGTGGTCGTCGGGAGTGTCCATCGATCCACACCTCCCAGCCGACCCATCGCGCTTCCCTAGTCATGACGTGTTATCTTAGTATATCTCGTGTGAGGAGGTCGAGGTGCGGGAACGCCGGGTACTGCCCCTGGTGGTGTGGTGCGTCGGCCTCGTCGCGGGGACGGTGTTCTTCCACGGCCTGGGCCACGCGGAACTGGCTGCCCCGCCCCTCCATCCCGCGGGGTGGGGTCCCTGGGTGGAGGGCCGTCCACCCGCGGTGGCGGTGATCGCGGTGCTGCGCCTGGTCGTCGTGGGGTTGTGCTGGTACCTCGTGGGGGTGACCACCATCGGGCTCGTGGGGCGGTTGCTGCGGGCGGCCCGGCTGGTGCGCCTCGCGGACGCCCTGACGCTGCCGTGGCTGCGGCGGCTGCTGCAGCAGGGGCTCGGCGTCGCGCTGGCGACGGCGATGGTGACCAGCGCTGCGGGGGTGGTGCCCGCCGGAGCCCACCGGTCCTCGGCAGGTCAGGAGCCGACGGTGCGGGACACCGTGACGCTGTCCGCGTCCGCGGAGGCGCCCTCCGTCCCGCCGGGGGAGGTCTCGACCACTGCCGGTGAGCGCTCCGGGGTAGCAGGTGGCCTCGATGAGCTCCCCCTGCCCCCGCTGCTGCGTGACCGGGATACCGCACCCGCCGGCGGGGACACGCAGGATGCCCGGCGCAGGGGGCCGGCTGCCTGGGACACGGCCGACGACGGTGACGGCCTGCCGCTCACGCCCCAGGAGCCCGATGCTGGTGCGCCCACGGTCGGCGGTCCCGGCATCCCGGTTCCGGGGGTCGGAGCGCCGATCCTCCAGGGCCCGCGGGCCGAGGTGTCGCCAGCCGAGGTGTCGCGGTCCGATGGCCCACAGGCCGAGGTGCCCCGGGCTGAGGTGGCACTGGACGAGGTGCCGCGGCCCGACCCGCCCCCGGTACGCGTGGCCAGGGACCGGTCTGCGGGGGAGGACGGGGCTGAGGGCCACGAGTCCGGAGGTCCGCTGACGGGGGCTGAACCGGGTGAGGGCGGGGCTGGGGACGACGAGTCCGGTGGCGAGGTGGCCGGGGCCGACGTGGGTGAGGACGGGTCACTGGCGGGCTACGTGGTCCGCAGCGGCGACTCGCTGTGGCGGATCGCAGAGCAGCAGCTCGCGGGGGCCCTCGAGCGCGCGCCGGAGGACGCGGAGATCGTGCCCTACTGGCGGGAGCTGATCGAGCACAACCGCGCGCGCTTGCCCGATCCCGAGGACCCTGATCTGATCCTGCCGGGGCAACGGTTGGAGCTGCCCCGCCTGCCGGAGGTCTGACACCGTGGATCGTCGTCGATGAGCCCGACACCCGCGGGACGTGACCCCTATCTCGAGCTGGGCGACGCGGCCCGCCAGGACGCGGAGGTCGCAGCGCGCAGCGAGCGGCGTTCCCGCCTCGAACGGGCGAGCGAGGTCGCGACCTGGCGCGGGACACTGCGCGACCTGGCGGAGCGGCGGGTGCCCGTCAGCCTCAGGCTCGCCGGGGGGCGGACACGCCGCGGCTCCCTGGTCGCCGTCGGGGCGGACCACCTCGGTGTCCGCACCGCGGCAGGCCAGCTGGTCCTCGTGCGCCTCGACGCCGTCCGGTCCCTGCGCCCGGAACCGGGGCTACCCGCGCCCACCGCCACGGGGGATCGCGACCGGGTCGAGGGCCGCCACCTCGTGGAGGTGCTGGCCGAGTTCGTCGAGCAGCGTGCCCGCGTGGTGCTGGGGTGCGATGGGTGGGACGAACCCCTGGTGGGGGAGCTCAGCGGGCTCGGCGAGGACGTGCTGACCCTGCGGGTGGAGGGCGTGGACCGGGGCACGGTCTACCTGCCCCTGGCCGCGGTCACGGAGGTCGTCGCCCCGGGGTGAGCGGGCGGCGGGTGCGTGTGGCGGGCGGTCGAGGCCGCGGACGGGTGTCGCCGTCGCGGTCGCGGGGTTCAGGCCTCCTCGTCCCCGCCGCTGTCCGCGTAGAGGTGCTCGAGCTCCCCGGGTGCGATGCGGGAGCGTTCGACGAAGGCATCGACCTCGTCGGCCTTGAGGCGGATCACGCGGCCGAACTTGTAGGCCGGGACCTGACCGCTGTCGATCAGGCGGTACAGGGTGCGCGTCGTGATGCCGAGCTCGCCCGCAGCCTCCCGGGTGCTCAGCCACTTCGTCTGTTCACGGTCCATCTCGTACCTTCCGAGTTTGTGCCACTATACTTGACGCAGCCTCGGGTGTCACCGAGGTGGTGGGGAGGGCGCGGTCGGCGCAGCCGGTGCTCGAGCCGCACGCGGGGTTCGGGTGGACGGGGCCGCTGGCTATGGTCCTCGCCGCGGCGGCATGACGCACCGCGGGTGCGTGGGCACGGGGGAACGACGTGGTCGACGTGGTCTCGCCTTCGGGCGCAGCGCAGGACACCGATCCACAGGGGCCGGTACCCGGCTCGCGCCGGATCCAGCGCACGCGCACCCTGCCGGGCGGCCGCGCGGTGGTGGGCGCCCTGCTCGTCGTCGCCGCCGCGGTGGCCACCTTCGCCGCCTACCTCGATGCCACCGCCGCCCCGACGAGGGCCTTCATGGTGGCGACGGCCGCGATCGACCCGGGGACCCGGCTCGTCTCGACGGACGACATCGCGGCCCGGTTCGGCACGATCGCCCTAGAGGTGCACGGGGAGGTCGCCGACCGGCTGGTGCCCGCGGGCGATATCGAGCGGCTGGTGGGGCAGGTCGTGGTCGCCCCGCTCCAGGCCGGTGATCTCCTCAGCGCCTCCCAGCTCGTCGCCGACGGGGGCGTGGAGGGCGCGCACACCCTGTCCTTCGCCCTGCCGCGCACCGCGGCGGTGGGTGGTGACCTGCGGCCGGGCGAGCGCATCGACGTCCTGGCCACCTTCGGCTCCGGGGATGGCGCCTACACCACCTACGTGGCGCGCGGGGTCCCGCTGCTGCGCCTCACGGCTCCGGACGGCGGCAGCCTCGGGGCGAGCTCCGATCTGACCCTGACCGTCGCCGTCACCGACGCGGTCGACGTCCAGGCCCTGGGCCACGCGGTCAACACCGCCACGGTGTTCGTCGTCCGCTCGACCGTCGGACCCGAGGACCGCGAGGCGGCGCCGGGTGCCTACCGGGCCGAGCCCAGCGAGCGCGGGCCGCTGCCGGAACCGGCCGTGCCACTGTCGGGCGCCGACGCCGCCACCTCGGTGGAGGGGACGGACGGCGAGCCCGACGGGGATGACCAGTGATGCGCGAACGCTTCGTGCTCCTCGGTCTGGCCCCGGCACGGGCGGAGTGGTTCCGCACCGTCGGACGCTGGGCGACGGCCGCCATGCTGCCCGCCGAGTTCCTGCGCTGCGTATCCGTCGAGGAGCTCCGGGCGCGACTGCGCTCAGGACGGGCCTTCTCCGCGGTGCTGGTGGACGGGCGGCTCCCCGGCCTCGACCGCGACCTGATCGAGGAGGCCAGGCACG